>JAOAGV010000089.1 GCA_026415575.1 Candidatus Sumerlaeia bacterium | reverse complement strand
GCTGATTGGTGTATAATAACAAGGGTGCTGCCTCAGGCCTTTTCTTCTTGCCTTTCCAGCCCCCCAAAAAAGCCACAGCATGATCGAACGACTTTTCCACAATTTCGTGAGAAGCCCCCATCTGCTTCTTTTTTTGAATATCCGGCTTGACTTGCCGACCCGACCGCTTGGATACTGTGCACAAGCTGAAAAGGAGTTTGCGGCCAGCAGCCTTTTTATCATCCCGTCGAAACGTACCAGCCGGCGCAACCCGCAAGAGTCCATTGCGCGGAGGGACGAATGGCGATTCCCAACATGGCCACCATTCGGGCATACCGCCGCCCTGCCTATTTGTTGCTCTTGCGTCCGGCCGAAACGCCGCTCGACCGCAACGTCACCAAGTTTGGCGGTCTGCCCTATTTGCTCCAGCACGAGCGATGGCCGGTGTGCACAGGCTGTCACCAGCCAATGACGTTTATGTTTCAAACCCACTTGCGCGATTTGCCCGGCGGTTTGCGTATCGGACGCTATGATTTTCTGACGTTCTATTACTGTGTCAATTGTGCTCCGCGCAGTTCTCTGGAGGGAAAAGGCTTTCATTTGGAGTTGCGGCGAACCTCGCCCCACGACGAACTTCAACCGGCCCATTTCGCATTTCGCCGCGAGGAACTGAGCGAACCTCGCGAATGCGCCGTCGTTTTTCGTCCCTTTGACGATCTGCCCACGGGCGAAATGCTCGTGTCGGTTTTGGGCACCGATGAGGCCGCCCATGCCGACTACATGAAATATCTCGAACAAGTGCGCGGCGGCAATCTCTTCGCTTCGAAAATCGGCGGCTACCCCTGTTGGATTGATGCCGAACCGACTATGCGCTGCCGATGCGGTCTGGCAATGAAGTTCTTTGCCCAAATCGGTTCTGAAGAAGAGGCAAATTTGTTGTGGGGCGCCGGCGGCGTCCTCTATCTTTTCCATTGCCCTCATGCCTGCGAGCCGCACGCCCTGTGCTTTGTGATCCAGTCGGAGTAGCGCTGCGCAGTCCCTGCTCCGCATCGTGTCCAGTTAAGCCGCACGGCACGATTCCGTTTCCCACGATCGAGATTGACAGTTCAATCGGGTTGTGTTTATTATCCAATAGATTCAAATGACCGAAATCCGCTGCGAGAGTTCAGAGGAATGACAATGGAAGCCAAACCGGGATTCAAGGAATGCCCGTTTTGCGCGGAGTGGATTCGCGAACGGGCCATATACTGCCGGTTTTGCCGGCAGATGCTGCCTGTAGCCGCCGGCGGCGCAGCGGCCGGAACGCTCCACGAGGGCATCGTGGATGCGCAAAGCTCCGCGCTGTCAAATCTCACGCGGCTGGCGCCCAAGGGACTGCGCGAACTTTTGCTCGAAGACTTCGAGGCCGCATCTGAGGCCGAGCGTCGCGTCATCACCATCATGTTTGCCGACATCTGCGGCTATACCGCGTTGGCCGAGGACCGCGACCCGGAATACATCCGCGACCTGATCAACCGCTGTTTCGAGAAAATGGCCGGCGCTGTCGAACATTACGGAGGCGTGGTTGTTCACTTCCTCGGCGATGCCGTGCTGGCGGCGTTCGGCGCCCCGCGCGCCCACGAAGACGATCCGGAGCGCGCCGTTCGCGCCGCCCTCGAAATGACCGAAGGGGTCGAAAAAGTCGGCCGCGCTGAAAAACTCGACCTGGGTCTTGCGACCGGCATCCACTGCGGCGAGGTCGTGGTCGGCGGCATCAGCATCGGCGACCGGCTCGACTTCACGGCGTTCGGTGACGCTGTCAACACCGCCTCGCGGTTGCAGAGCCTTGCCGGATTCAACGAAATCCTGATCAGCCAGCGGATTTATCAGGCTGTCCATCACGCCTTCGAGTTGGAAAGCCGACCGCCGGCCTTTGTGAAAAACAAACGGGAGCCGATCATCAACTACAAAGTGTTGGGGCCGAAGGGCCGCCAGATGCGTCAGCGGCCGCGCGGCCACGGCGTGCAGACGCTTCTGGTCGGGCGCGACAAAGAAATCCGGCAAATTGACGCCGCCGTCCGTCCGCTGACGCGCGACAATCCCGCCTTCCTGTGTTTTGTCGGCGAACCGGGTGTCGGTAAATCGCGCCTGACGCGCGAAACCCGTGACCGCCTCCGTCTGGACAATCTGCGCTGGCTCGAAGCCGGCTGCGTTTCCTTCGGAACCACCATGCCTTACGGTCCGGTTCTCGATTTGCTTCGCGCCGCACTGGACGTGCAGGAAACCGATCCCCTTGCCAAAATCCTCGACAAGATTCAGGCCGGCACACGCGGCATCGCCGGTGCCGACCAGCGCATGCGCGACGCGCTCGCCTACCTGCTCGGCGAAACGTCATCCAAAAACCCGCTCACCCAACTGGATGCCAAAAAACGCAAAGAAACCCTGATCGCCGAGTCCGTGGCCTTTATCAAAGGCTTGGCTGCCAAAGGCCCTGTGGCCCTGCTTGTGGACGACCTGCACTGGAGCGACCCGCTGACGGTCGAATGGATGGACGCTCTGGTTGCCGACCTTGGCAAGCGGCCCCTGCTGGTCATCGCGTGCTATCGGCCGGTGTTCACTCACACATGGCCCGAAACGGCCAAGCCCGTGATCATCGAGGTGAAGGAATTGTCCGACCACGACAGCCGGCGGCTGTTGTTCGAGTTGCTCGACGTGAAATCGCTGCCGGCCAATATGGTGCAGGATATTTTAGGTCGAACGCGCGGCAATCCATTTTTCATTGAGGAATTGATCTATGCCTTCAAGGACGCAGGCATCCTCGTGCAGCGCGGCGGGAAATGGGAATTTGCCCGCGAGATCAAAACCGCCGAAATCCCCGACACGCTGCGCCACGTCATTCTGGCACGCATTGACTCGCTGGAAGTGCGGCTGCGGCGGATTCTGCAGTGCGCCTCCGTCATCGGGCGCGGCTTCCGCTATGAAATTCTCGAATACATCACCGACTTTCAGGCGCGGCTCGATTCCTATGTCCACGATCTGGTGGATGTCCATTTTCTCATCGAGCAGTCGCTCCTGGCCGAACTCATGTATCTGTTCCGCCATGCCGTCGCACGCGATGTGACCTACGAGACGCTTCTACGGCGGCGCCGCGCGGAGTTCCACCGCAAGGTCGGCGAGTCCATCGAGTCGCTCCACGCCGACCAGCTCGAACGCCACTACGAGTTCCTTGCGCATCACTACTATTTTTCCGACAACGCGCAAAAGGCCGCGTATTATCTCGACAAGGCCGCCGAAAAACTCGAACGCCTCTACGCTAACGAGGCCGTGATTCAGGCGTGCGAACGCCTGATCGAGGTCGTCGAGAAACGGCTGCCGAAAAACGCCGAATTCACGCGCTTGAAGGTCGAGGCGCTCATTCGCTTGGGACGCGTTCAAAAACTCCTCGGCAACTATGACGCCTCGGCCGCCGCCTACCAAAACGCCATCCGCCTTGCCGACCGCCTCGACGGCAGCGCCGACCTTGCCGCCAAAGCCCGGCGCAACCTTGCCGACGTGGACCGCCTGCTCGGCCGCCACGACCGCGCGCTCAAACATCTCGAATTTGCCGGCCAACTCTGGCAGCAACTCGGCGATGCGGCCGGCGGCCTCACGGTTCACGCCAGCAAGGGCGTGGTTTTCATGGCGCAGGGGAAATACGTGCAGGCGGTTTCCGAATTCTGCAAGGGGGTCGAACTGGCCCGCGCCGCCGGCACGCGCCAGTCGCTGGCCAACGCCCTCAACGATCTCGGCATCGCCTATCTGCATTCGGGCCGCCCTCAGGACGCCCTCGCCGCCTTTACCGAAGCACTTGGCCTCATGGAAGAACTCGCCGACAAGAAAGGTACCGTGGCCTGTCTTAACAATATCGGCATGTGCCACGAGCGGCTTGCGCAATTCGATCAGGCCATGAATTTCTACGGCCGCTCGTTTGAACTGGCCCAGAAGATCGGCCACCAATACGCCATTCTCGGCAACCTGATCAACATCGGCCAGTGCTATCAATATCAGGGCGACTTCAAGGGGGCGGTGCGGCAGTTCCGGCGCGTCATCCGCATGAATGAGTCAAGGCCCAATCCTTACGCGGCGTCGGTGGCCTTTGGCAATCTCGCCACCAATCTGGTCTGCATGGGCCGCGACAGCGACGAAGTGCGGGCGGCCTTGGACGCAGCCTATCGCCTCGCCCGCGAAAGCCGCAACCACCTCGCACAAGTCAATGCCGCCCTCGCCGAAACGCTTCATCTGACCGCCTGCAACCAGTTTGCCAAGGCCGTCAAACTGGCCAAAGCGACCCTCGCCGACATCGAGGCGAAGAACTACGCCGACTACCAGTCGCTGGCGTGGCGCTATCTGGCTGCCGCGCTTCTGGGCATGAAAAAATTCGATGAGGCCAAAAAAGCCGCCGACCGTGCCCTCGCGCTGGCCGAAAAAACCGCCAATCCGCGCGACCGCGCGTGGGCGCTGTGGACCCGCGCGCGCGTTGAACAGGCCCGCGGCCGAAAATCCGCCGCCAGATCGTTGGCGGCCGAAGCCCGCGCACTCGGTGCCCAACTCGGTGACAAGGCGTTGGTTGAGGCGGCAGCCTTTTGACGCCGGCGTTCATGCTCTGCACCCGCGTCCCGCAGCTCTTGCTCCAATGTGCCAATGCCCGCGCTACGGTCGTTTCCGCGTGAACGAAATCAAATCCACCTGGCTGCCGCCTTCCATTTTCACCGTCCGGGTGTGCTTCAGCGACTCGATCCAGCCGGTGGACAAGTTCACAACAAATTCGCCGGCGTCCTCGAAAAGAAGAACCTTCGGCATTTTGTCGCCCGGTCGGGGCCCCTTGCCCGCTTTTCCGGCCATATCTTCGACAATCTTGCCCAGACGGCGCGTGGCCGCTTCCGGTTCGGCCGTGCGAACGCGCTTGACCTTCGCCACGCCGCGTTTTGCATCAACGGTCTCGAGCTCAAATCGTTCGGTCGCCGGAAACGGGCTGCCGCCAAAGGGGTTGGCGATCTCGGTCTCGACTTCAATCGGCTCGCCGCCTTCAAACTCCATGCCCGGCACGAGGAAAAAAATGCCGGCTTCCATTGTGCCGAGAATTTCGATCTGCTGCTTGGTGGAAAGCATCGAGCGCAACTGGGTTCGCAGAAGCGCGATTGTCGCAGGGTCTTCCTTGGCCTTGGCCATCTCCGACAGAACCAGTTCCAGCGCCTGCATAAACGTGCTTCGTAATTCTTGCCAGTTGCGCACTCCCATGAGCGAGGCATCGGCATCAAGTTCCAGAAGGATGGGGCGGCCCTTGACAATATCGGCGATCGCGCGGAGCATCGGTTCGCCGGCCAGCCTTGAGTCGTCGAGTTGGCTTTCCCCATAGGTCCAAGCAATCAGAAAACCGCCGGCCCTGGCTTCGAGCACCTCGATGTCCACGTCGGTTCGCCCACCGTATCCCAAAGGTTTTTTGCCGTCCTCCAAGCGCTGCCGCGATTTGTGCATTTCATAGCGCAGTTTCTCGCCTTTTTTCCAGCGCGGGGTCAGACGGACGGTCTGTGTGGGGGACTCGCCCGCCGATGCTATTGCGGCGCATAGGAGCAAAACGACCAGACAGAATCTCGCTTTCATGTTCCTGCCTCCTTACGAACCCTCCCCTTCGGGGGCGAGTTCAGATTAAAGTGGGCAAATTGTCGTCGGAGCTCATAGGCAGTCTCCCCAAAACAGCAGGTACATTTCCGCAACCGAGCAAATAGTTCCCCCTGACGTTTTCGGTGTCAACGTTTGGATAGTTTTCCGCCGGAATCTGGGGCAATCCCACGTGTATAAAAACCGATATAAGGCACCTTATGGAACCATTTCCTTTTTCAGAACAGTCGTGACAGAGGTTGTGCCTTTTGTTCACATTATTGAAAATAATAAGAATACGGTTAATTTTCTTGCGATATGTGGAAAAAACAGCACACGGCACGGCAGTTGCAGCACTGTAATCGGTTTTGGGAATTTCGCAGGCAAAAGGGTTTTGGAATGCAAGAAATGTCCCGTGTGGGCGTCTTCATAATCGCCGTGATGGTTATGTGTTTTTCCAAGGGAGCGGTTTCCGGCCAGAAACCGGAAGCAGGTCCGCCTCAGATTCCCCAGAAGGAGGGCGACCGGGCACCGCGCGCGGAAGGTCGCGGCGGTCCCCGCGAGGTCGGTCCGGGCGCTCCTTGGCGCGGTGGCGGAGACCGTGGACCCGTTTCTTTTCCCGGCGGTTATGGAACGATGTTCCGCGGCGGCATGGAGGGACCAGCCGGCGGATTCAGCGTGTTGTTCCGCAATCTGGAGATATTCGATACCGACGGTGACGGCGCTCTTTCTCGCGCGGAGTTTGACGCGGCTGCACGCGAGATTTTCGACCGCTGCGACAGCAACGGCGACGGGAAGGTGGATCGCGCCGAAATGGCCCGCGACCTCAGCCATGTTTCCGTGAGGCCGTCCACACGCGCGCGGCAAATTCTTCGTCTCTACGACACCAACAAAGACGGAAAGATTGTTCCGGACGAGTGCCTGCTTCCTCCCAAAGCTTTTGCCGATCTCGATCTCAACAAGAGTCAGGCTCTCGAAAACGACGAGTTGGTGAAAATCTCATTGGGACAGGCGGCGGTGCTTCAAGAGTCTGCCCGTCGCGCTGCCGTCCTTCTGACCGAACTCGACAAGAATAGCGACGGACGGCTGGCCGCCGCAGAATTTCCGTTTCCGAAAACCGCTTTCGCTCAGGCCGACCGCAACGGCGACGGCTATCTCGACCGCGAGGAGCTGCGGTATCTGCCTCCGTTGGCGCTCGACCATCCGCAGCGCCGCGCCGAGGCCCTGATTGCCCAGATGGATCAGGACGGCGACCGAATGCTTTCGCAAAATGAGTTTCGGGTGCCGGGCGGACGGTTTGAGGAAGTGGATGAAAACCGCGACGGTCTGGCAGACCTGCGTGAAATGACAGCTTGGTTCGAGGCCGGCCACGGCCGGTTCGGGCCTGTCGCTTCGCCCTACGAAATGGCCGATCAGATTCTCGACCGGTTCGACCGCAACGGCGACGGCCGCATTACCGCCGACGAGCGCGGCGACCGGATGCCCGAGCCGCTTCTGCAGCGCGCCGATCTTAATGGCGACGGTGTAATCGAGGCCGAGGAACTGGAAAAGGCGTTTTCGGCGGGGCCGCCCGGACGCGGCATGGGCGGGGCGCCAATGGGGAATCCTGAACGGGCCGGTGCGCGCGGGGATTTTGCCCGCGGCAATCCGGGCGACATAGTCAAGGCGCGCGACCGCGACGGCGATGGGAAACTGACGGCGCAGGAACTTGGCATTGACGTGCGGGTTTTTCAGCGCATAGACCGCGATGGCGACGGCAAAGTCACGGTCGAGGAACTGGCTGCGTCGCAGGAGATGCTGCGCGCGCAAAGCGGAGACCTGCGCGAAAAAATGCGCGAGCGTCTGGAGACCGGACGCGGCACCAAGCGATAGAACCCGGCGGTGCGGGCACGAGGTTTGGACAGCACCGGATAACATTCGACGAGCACCGAAGAGAGTCAGCGGGTTTATGGTAATTTGGGAGGTTGAAAGAAAGAATAGCCGCCCCTGCAAACCGGCGGCTGATAGATAGAACCAATTCAAGCGTCTGCCGCAAAGCACCTTCCCATGCGGCGAGCGGCGTCGGTCCCACCCTGCCCGGCGCCGCTTGATTTTTTGGGGCTCATCTGTTCCCGCGCCTTGACAGCGCGCCCTCGCGCCAACCACAGTTTCAGCGGGGCAGGGCGCTGATTCATGTCAATGTCACACTGCCCACAGATTCCGCAGATAACAAATAGACATACGGGTGTCATGAATCCGGCCGGCGATCTTGCGTTAATTGATGCGTTTGAGAAAATCCGGTCGTTTTTGCTGGAGACCGATCCGGGTTTGCAGGCGACGGTTCTTGCACCGCTGCAGAAAACGGCGATGTGGGCTGAACAGCCGCCTGCAGAATACGCGGAGGCCTTTCTGGGTGTGGTTCTGGGTATAGATCGCCAGACCGCCGCGGGCCGGCGCATGGTCCGCGAACATCTGCGAAACTTGCGAAACCAGCCGGAACCAAGCGGCACCGGCAGCGCGAGCGAAGGCGAGCCGCCGATGCCCCATCGCGCCCTTTTTAAGACCGGTCGCCGCGAGGCCTTTTTGAAAAAGAACTCCAAGGTGTTGGCCGAGTCGCTTCGGCGTTTGTTGCCGGACGGCAACGGGCGGTTTGCCTTGGTGGATGCACTGGCGGGAGCCCCGACGCTGCGCGAAGCGGTTGCCCTTCTGCGCAAGATGCTGCCCCTGCTGGGTGGCTTGCGGGCGTTCGAGTTTCTGGCGCAGATCCGCTATCCGGTGGTCGTGCCCGACGGGGCCCGGCAGCGGTTCTATCAGCGCGTCGGCTGGGTCGGCGAAGTGGTTTCTGCCGCCGCCCATCCGCAAGAGTTTTTTGAGGTGTCCGAACGCATTGTGCACCTGACGGGCGAACCGCTTTCGACGGTCAATGCGGTCGTCGGGCTTTTTTCCGGCTCGCGGGATATGCGAACAGCGGGCGGCGATAGCGCAGCCGTATGCGTGGGCCGACCGCGCTGCCCGTCCTGCGTGCTCAAGACCCAATGCAGTTTCTATCGCTATCGCGGCGAACCGAAGACGAATGCCACGCGCGCCATTAAGACCTTGGCCGTTGCCGAGCAGCCCCGCACGCGGTTCGAGACGCTCGGACCGTCCAACCTCAGCGAGATAGAGCTTCTGGCGCTTATTATCCGGACGGGGGCCGAGGGCAAGTCGTCGCTCGATCTTGCGCGCGAAATCCTCGCCCGATTCGGGAGCCTCGAAGCTTTGAGCCGCGCCGGTCTGGGTGAACTTTGCCAGATCAAGGGCGTGGGCCGTGCCAAGGCAATCGAAATTCAAGCCGCGCTTGAACTGGGACGCCGGTTGCAGGCCGGCGGCGGCATGGCCATTGGCGCGGCGGTTCGGCGCAGCGGCGACCTGTTTGCCCTCTATCGCGGCCTGTTGGCCCACGAGCAGCAGGAAAGCTTTTATCTGATCGTCCTGAACGCCCGAAACCGCATCCAGAAGCATTTTCTCATTTCCCGTGGAACGTTGACCGGCAGTTTGGTTCATCCGCGCGAGGTCATGAAAGCCGCCGTGAAAGAAGCCGCTGCAGCCATTGCCTTCATCCATAATCACCCCAGCGGCGACCCCGACCCCAGCGAGGACGACCGCGAAATCACCGACCGACTGGTGCAGGCGGCACGCCTGTTCGGCATCCGCGTGCTCGATCATGTCATCATCGGCCGTGACAACTATTTCAGCTTTGCCGACCACAATCTCCTGCACGAAGGATGAACGGCGCGCGATGAAAATTGTTTTCGATGCCCGCACAGTCCGCCCCCGCCGCACCGGCGTGGGATATGCCGTCGAGCGGCTTTTGCGCGCCCTGATGGAGTGCGACCGACAAAACGAATACGTCGTGCTCATGACCGACGATGCAGAATGGCCGCGCTTTTCGGCACCGCAAAACTTTCGTCTGCTCAGCGGCTGCCCGGACTATGAAAGCCATCCGCGGGGCGACCTTTGGGAGCGCTTCGCGCTGCCGCGGCTTCTGGAGTGCGAGCGCGCCGATGTGTTTCACGGCCCGGCGTTTCGCGTTCCGCACACACGGTGCACCTGTCCGACCGTTGTTACCGTCTATGATCTGACATGCATGCGGTGCGGGAGCGACTATCCGTGGCGGTTTCGCTGCTACATGGCATGGCAGGGCCGGCGGTCGTGCAAAGCAGCGCGAGCAATTATCGCGCCGTCGGCGGCCACTGCGCGCGACCTGCGGGACATGCTCGGCGTTCCGGAGTCAAAGATTCGTGTGATTCCGGCAGCGGCCGATTCACGCTTTCGACCGGCCGACCCGCCGGATCGCGCTCGCTTGGCAAAAATCCATCCGGCGCTGTCACAGCCCTACATTTTGACAGTGGGGACAATCGAGCCGCGCAAACGAATAGACCTTCTGGTGGCGGCCTTTGAACGGGCACGTGCAGCAGGCTCCTTGTCCCATTCGCTTGTTCTGGCCGGCAAAGCGGGCTGGAAGTCCGGCCCTTCGCTGCGCGCTGTGCGCGATTCCGCGGCGGCAGCGGCTATTCATCATCTCGACTATGTGGACAAGGCCGACCTTGTCGCTTTGTATCAGGGGGCGGATTTGTTCGTCTGCGCATCGCGCTATGAGGGATTCGGCCTGCCGCCTCTGGAAGCAATGGCGTGCGGCTGTCCGGTGGTTACGACGTCGGGCGGGGCGCTGGCTGAAGTGGTCGGCGAGGCGGGGATTGTTGTGGACGGGCCCTGCGCCGAACTTCTGGCTGAGGCGATGGTCGCGGTGCTTACGGACGGCGCGCGCCGGTGCGAAATGTCGCATCGTGCTGTCGAGCGCGCTTCGCAGTTTTCCTGGATTGCATCGGCACAGCAAACGTTGAACGTGTATCGCGAAATCGCCGGGGCAAAATAATGGAAAAATCTCGAGGCGGAATGAAGTTCCGCATGGCCGGTTCGGCCCGAATCAAACGGGCGGAAGGAAACGCGAATGAGTCGAGGTGGAGCCCGACCTTCTCATGGAAAAACGCCTTCCACGGCCTTCTCATTCAATTCGCAGACGGGCCCTGTATCAGAATTCCAGCGCAGTGCTTTTGTGAATTTGGCAGGCAAGGATTTTAACCGTGGGCCGGCCGGCAACAATTTCGAGCACGGCATGAAAGGCACGGTTGGATTCCGTCAGAATCGCACCGGTGCTTTGCACCACACCTTCGTCCTGCGGAAACTGCCACAAAGCCACGAGGGTGTTGCCGGACGCGCGCGAGGCCGCATGCAGGATGGACTTGCAGCCGCCCGGCTCCATGATGTCGAGAAATGCCACCTGCGCACCCTCGGCCGGCGGGGGCGGCGAAACCAGCACCACTGGCGTAGTCTGCTGGTAGGCCTCAAAGGGGCGGCCGCTGAGGATCATCGCGACCGTTTTCAGCAGGCACTCCGGGTCGAACGGCTTGACCACAAAGCCCGACGCACCGGTCACCAGACTGCGGCTGATGTCGGCGATGTCATTGCGGACGGTGACCATGACGATGGGAATATCGCGCGTGGTTGGGTCGGCCTTCAGGCGCTCGCAGACCTCGTAGCCGTCCATGCCGGGCATCATGATGTCGAGGAGAATGAGAGCGGGTTTGAATCGGAGGGCGGCCTCGACACCCTCGTGGCCCGCGCCGGCCTCGCGCGACGGGTAACCCTCGCTGGCCAGCAGATCGCTGAGGAACTGCCGGATATCTTCATCGTCGTCCACGATCAGAATGGTTTTCGATTCGTCAGCCATGGGTGGCACTCCCTTCGGACGAGGCCGCTGCCGGAGCGGAGCCGGCTGCACGGGTGCGGCCCGGTGCCGGCGGCAACTCAAAATAAAAAGTCGTTCCTTCGCCCACGCAGGTTTGAACCCGTATGGGACAACCGTAGTCGTCCAAGATTTTTTTGATAATGGCAAGTCCTAAACCCGTCCCGCCGTGTTTTCGCCGCGTCGAGCTGTCCGCCTGGCGGAACCGCTCGAAGATATACGGCACGGATTCGGCCGGAATGCCGCAGCCGGTGTCGCTGCACCAGTTGACGATACGCCCGTTGGGCGTCTCTTTGGACTCGATGCGGATGACGCCGCCGCGGTCGGTGAATTTGATCGCGTTGCTGAGCAGATTGCTGAAAATGATCTCGATGTTGCTGCGGTGGGCCTGCACCCACAGCGGGCAGTTGGGGAGGTCTATTTCGAGCGTCAGGCCTTTTTTTTCGAGCGCGGGAGCGAACGTCTCGCGCGTTTCGCGGATTACCTCGCGCAAATCGAAGACTTGATGATCGCGGTCGTCGGGGTGGGCGTGGATTCGGACATAGTTGAGCAGGTCGTCTATGAGGTTCAGCTGGCGGGCGACGTTGTGCTGCATCACGTCGAGGATTCGCTTCTGGCGTGCGTCCAGCGGGCCGGCGCGCCCGCGCAGCAGCATTTCGAGATAGCCCTTCACCGTAACGATCGGTGTTTTCAGCTCGTGGCTGATCGTGCTGAGAAACTCGTCTTTGATCTGATCGGCCTCGCGCAGCTGCGCGTTGAGCGCTTCGAGCTCCTGCACACGCGCGTGCACGTCTTCGAGCAGTCCGGCGATACGTTGTTCCTTGCGGTCGCGAACCGTGCCGAGTGCGCCGAACAGGATGCCGAACAGCAGCGGATGGAGCAAAAAGATGATCTGAAAGGGATGGTTGACCAGAATGTGCAGGATGTTGGCGGGCGTGGGCGCCAGCCCTAAAACATAGAGATTTACGCCGATGGTAACAATCGGAACGGGAATGCCCCAGAGAATGCCGAAAAACACATAGCCGTTGCGCCGCGGGTTGTAGGTGCGGCGGTCGCCCAGCGCGGCCAGAAACTCCAGCACAATCGGCCAGTTCCGCAACAGGGGAATATCGGAAATGTTCCATCGCATTGTCACACTCGACCGGGCGGCCCTGCTGAGCCGGCGCAAAGTGTTTGGCGCGTCCTTCCTCTTCGCCTGCACAATCGCACGATTGCCTCTCTCGAGTCAACCCCGGAATCGGGAAACTTGCCCATCCCGCTTTTCGTTTGACGGTGACGGGCCCGCAGCGCACCATTTCACTTGCAGGTTGGCGAATGCCGTGCGAAAGGCGCAGGGTGGCCTTATGCGAATTGTTTTGATGAGTCCCTACGACGACCGGTGCTATGGTCTTCGCATCATTGCCTCAATGCTGCGGCGCGAAGGCCACGAGGTTACAATCATTGTCTTCAAGCAGTTTGTCAGCAAGCCCGTCAGCCGCGAGCGCCTTGAAGCGGTGCGCCATCCCGGTCCGGGCGGTTCCTCGCCCGTGACCGAAACCCTCGAAGAGGGCAACTATATCTGCTGCTACATCGAGCCGATCACCGAGGCCGAGTATGATCTGCTGTTTGCCAAGATCAGCGCCGTGCGGCCCGACCTGATCGGCATTGCGCTGACGACGCCCACCGCCGCGGTGTCGCGCGAGATCACCGCCCGCCTCAAGCGCGAGTTTCCCCGCGTCCCGATCATCTGGGGCGGGATTCACCCGACCATCAATCCCGAACAGTGTATTCCCCACACCGACATGATCTGCCTCGGCGAGGGCGAGCATCCGATGGTGGAGCTGGCCCGCGATCCCGAGCGCACGGACATCGTCGGCATTTGGTATAACCGCAACGGCACGATCCTCCGCAACCCGATCCGTCCGCTCGAACAGAACCTCGATGTTTTCCCTTACGCCTCGTGGGGCGAGGACGAATGGCTTATCGAGTGGAACCAGCTGATCGAATTGCCGAAGAGCAACGCGACGTATTTCCGGGGCATCTTTTTCACGATGACGCAGCGCGGCTGTCCCTTTTCGTGCACGTATTGTTTCAACCATGTGCGCAAAAGCCAGCATCGCGGCGAGAAGTATGTGCGGCGGCGGTCGGTGGACCACGCCATCGCCGAGTGCAAACAGCGGGCGCGCGATTTCAACCTTCCCGGCTTCGCCTTTATGGACGACGTGTTCGTAAAGGACCGCGAGTGGCTCGAAGAGTTTGTCGAAAAGTGGCCGCGCGAGGTCGGCCTGCCCTTTGGCGGCTATGCCCACCCGTCAGTCAGCGATGAGGCAATGCTCGAACTCCTTGCCGGCGCCGGTCTGCGCTTCATCACTCTGGGCGTCCAGAGCGGCAGCCGGTTCATCGCGTGCGATGTCTATAATCGCCGCCATAGCTTTGAGGGCATTATTCAACTGGCCAAAACGGTCGAACGGCTCGGTCTCGATCTGGTTTATGACCTGTTGTCCAACTGCGAATATGAAAGCGAGGCAGACTGCCGCCAGACGCTCGAGCTGCTGACCCGGCTGCCCAAACCGCGGCTGATTCAGGTCAAGGGCCTCGGCGTATTTCCACCCATGAAAATCGCCACGCTGAACTATCCCAAGGTCTGTCTGCCCGAAGTTACGTTCGAGTTTTGGAACCTCCTCTATCTGCTCTCGCGCCATCGCGGCATTTCCGGTCAGACTTTGCTGCAGTTGAGCGAGGATACGTATTTGAAAGAACGACCCGAAATTTTGCGGGCAATTGCCCTTGCACTCAAGCAAACCGACGCCGAGGCGCGTGCGGCCCGCGAAGAGCTCGAAAAACTTCAGGCCGAGGTGAATGACACGTCGTTTTCCGCTCTCCTTCGTTATGCGCGCCGCTGTTTCGGCCGTATTCTGCCGCGCCCGGTGGCCGACGCGCTGCGCTTGCTTCTTGGCCGGCCGCGCCCGAGCAATGCGGGTTCGCAATAGAACGTCTTGGGATTTTGTAGAAGGCTCAGTGGTGATACGAACGATTTTTGTTTGTCTTTGGAGGGTTGGGTTCTGCTGCGACCCAATTTCGGTTTCCGACGCCGGGAAAGGCATTCCTCTATTCGTTGAGCGCCGCAAGTTAGATTCTCTGTCGGACAGCGCGGTCGCAGCAGGCGTCACAATCCTTACGGCCGTTCGGGTCGTGCCCAAATAACGCTCGGGAATCTATAGATGAATCTTGGCAGTTTGGCAAAAACGGCGATCGGTGGATTCATTCTTCTTTTGACGGGAGCAGCCACCGGCGCTCCCGACATTGTGTCGGTGGATCAGCCACGGCGGCCCAAACGTCCGGCCACGATGACCATTACGTATCCGACGGCAACCCCCACCTCGCTGCCGCTGACAATCGAGACGCCGCGCATTCAATACACCGCCGGCCAAATCGAACAGATTCTGACCCGCGCGCACGATGCATGGAAGGCCTATCTGGCGCTCCGCCCGAAGTTGTCCCGCGAGGACGCCCGCGCGCAAGATTATGCCAACCGCGCCTATTCGATGTGGCTGCGCACGCGCGCGCTGGAAAAAATCATCGCCAGCGAGCGCCGCACTCCCACGCGCAACGGCCCGCAAATTCTCAGCGACGGCCTGACCTCGCTCGACCTCGCAGTGGCCCGCCTCGACTATGAACATGACCGCCTGTCGCTGCGGCTGGCGCAAGAACAGATCCTTCCGCCCGGCCAGCCTTTTTGCCTGTGCACGGCCGATGCCGCATCGCGCATTCCGCCGGCGGGGCCGACGCTGTGTCCGCCAAGCACCGGCGTGGGCCTTTCGCTGGCGCGCGGTGAGAGCGAAAGCTTCCAACTGGTCATTGTTCCCTATTGGGAGGTGCTGCGAAACGTGCAGATTCGGGTGGGGCCGTTCTATCGGCGCGGCGGAATCGAGCCGCTGGCCGAAAGCCGGTTCCACCTGTGGCTGGTCGAATCGGTGGCCACATCGTCGCCGCTGGGTCGCGCTGGTCTGTGGCCCGATCCGCTGACGCCGCTGCGGCCGCTGGATATTCCCGCCACGGCCTCGCAATCGGTGCTGGTGAACGTATGTGCGCCGCGGGAGCAGGCCGCCGGCGTGTATGAAGGGGCGATCATGGTCGGGGCCGCCGGTATGTCCTCACTCACGCTGGCCGTGGAAATTCGGGTCCGCTCGTTCGCGCTGCCACACGACCCTGCGGGAGCAATTGCGTTTCGCACCCGAAATGATTATCTTCAGGAACGCTTTGCCGCCGATCAATCGCCCTTTTTCATCCGAATGTGGGAAAGGTTTCTTGTTGATTTCGGCTTGCAACTCTACCGCCGGAGCGGACTCGAGGATGCCGCCGAAGGCTGGCTGCCGTGGGTGGGAGAAGCACCGCCCTTGCCGGTGGAGTCGCTTGCGAGCGATCCCTATTCCATCGGGGCACCGACGGCCATTGCCTTTCGACAAGCCGGCTGGGCAGGCTGGAATTTGGAACGCCGTGCTCCCGAATCGCCCCGGCGCTGGTTGGTCAACGGATGGATTTCAGTGGACCCGGCCGCCCTGCCACCGTCAAGCACCCTGTTCACCGCCCCGCACGTGCGTCTGTTCTGGCAGCCGGAAAAAACCCCGGTTCCTCCCGGAGTGATCTGGGTCAATCCAAAGGGAGAGCCGGAGCCGACGCTGCGCTTGGTGGCGTTGCGCGACGGCATCGAGGACTTTCGCTATTTGCAAACGCTGTCGGCAGTGATTCGAGAGGTGGAAAAACGGCGGGCGGCATCGTGGTGGACGCGCCGGCGCTGGCAGCGCCTCTTGAGTGTGCCGTCGGGCTTTGCCGATCCGAACCGTCTGGAATGGCGGAAGATTCCGGAACTTTATGCGCGGCGCGATGCCATCGCCGAAGCCATTGAGGAGGCACAGAGCATTCTCGATCAAAGCCGCGTACCGGGACGATAAACCCCGGCGGCTATTTGACCTCCGCCGCCAGTTCGACAGCAAGCCCCTGCTCGCCGACCTCGACAATCTTCTCGCCGAAACCGCCGTCGCTGGTGCAAAGTGAAACCTTGTATTTGCCGCTCGGCACGCCGAAAAAGGCGGTCGCGTCGGTCTGGCTGGCAGTATTTTGAGCGGCACACAGTTCGCGCAATCCGAGCAGTTTGTCCCGTTCGTCAAACAAGCGCACCACAGCGCCGACAATGCCTTTCGTTCCCTTGGGCCGTACAGCCAAGAAGACCCGCTTGGGGTCTTCAACCGCCCAGTCGTTGAGGAAAACCGTCGCGCGGCCGTCGGCCGAGTTGGCCAGAATGTCCAGATCGCCGTCGGCATCAAAATCGCCGAAAGTGGCCCCCATGACCCGCGCGTTGCCCGGCACGTGATACAGTCCGAGTGCCTCGACCTGATTGACAAACGTGCCGTCGCCACGATTGAGAAACACGCGCGAATCGCCATCGGCCTTGCCCACATAGAGATCAAGCCGGCCGTCGCGGTCTATATCACCCCACGCGGCGACAGACCAACGGCCCGGAAAATTGGCCAGTTCGCCCGACATCGAGGTCGCGTCGGCAAACCGTCCATCGTTGGTATTGCGGAAAAGCTTCACATGGTCAATCTGCGGCACGGCCAGATCAGCATCGCCGTCGTTGTCGTAGTCACCCCATGCCGGCCCGCTCCCGTTGTCGCCCTCTGCGTCAAATCGAATGCCGCAATCCTTGACGACCTCGAATTTCCCGTTGCCGGTATTTCGATAGAGCAGGCCTGTTCCTGCGCAATAGAGGAAATCCGAAAACCCGTCGCCGTCATAGTCCACCACCGAAATGCAGGTGCCTTTGACACCACCTTCGCCGCCTTGACCCAGCCCAAATGCCGCGCTTGCATCCACAAACCGCCCCGTGTCCCGGCCTGTATTCCGAAGCAGCGCAAGGCCCTGTTCGCCTCTCGACATGAGAATATCGGGCAGGCCGTCGCCGTCGGCGTCAATCCAGACGCAGGCTGCCACTGCCCCGCCGGCCGGAAGCGGCAGCAGGGCCGTGTCGTCGCGAAACATGCCGCCGAGATTGGTGAACAGCTTTGGCGGTGAAAGCAAAAGGTCCGGCCGCCCGTCGGCGTTGTAGTCGGCCCATGCCGCGCCGACCGATGCGCCGCTCAGCCCGACGAGGTCGGTGACGGCCATGAACACGCCGGCCGGCTCGCATTGGTAGAGCGCATTGCCGGCCTCACAGCAGACATAGGCGTCGAGGTCGCCGTCGCTATCATAGTCGGCCCATGCCACGCCGCGCGCCTCGCCGGTCGGATGGGGCATGGCCACATAGCGGCCAAAGATCCGGGCGGCCGTTGCTCCGCTGGCCAGTGCCGCCGCTCCGGGGATTTTCGCCAGCTCGGCCACCACATCGAACGGCGGCACATTCGGATTGGGCGCCGGCGCCTTGACTCTCCCGGCAAGAACCTCCGGCACCAAATTAATCAACTCATTGACACCCCTGTTCCACGTGCGGTTGAAGCGGATTTCGACATGACTCATCCGCCACCACATCTGGCCGGGGTCTTCGAGGTGTTGGCCGTACAGCTGAAACCAGAAGGTATCGGTGTAGCACAGACAGGCCAGAGCGTCGCCTTCTCTTTTCCAAAAGGCACAGACCGTTGCGCCCGGCTGGATTTTTGCCATCATGTAGGGAATAAACTGCGGCAGCGACGTGTTGGTGTTGATCTGGATCTTCGGATACGGGTTCCGGCCTTTGAGATCGCGCTCCATGTTGACAATGATCTGCTTCCTCTCGGTATCCACTTTTTCAACTTTGCCGACCGCGATGTTGGTACATTCATCCAACACTTCCTGCAGGGAATACATCCGCTCCACATAAGCCGACACGGACGAGGGCCGGTTTAGCGAAGCGAGCAGAAAAATAACCAGAACAAAGAGGGCTTTTCTCATGGTCGTTGCCGCTGGAGTGAAAATAACGCCGGAACGCGGATTTATTTGGTATGCGACGAGCCGGGAAAAGCAAGAACGAAAACCGTCAAGACGATTCATGCGGCAGGGCAAAGGAAGGGGGTTGTTTCACGAACCCAGACGATGGATTTGTTCCAAGGCCCGCGCATAGTCTTCGGGCGTGTCGAGGTCGCAAAGCACGCCTGCGTCCTCGAACGGAACCTCCAAGACATCGTCGGCGTGCTCGTGAAGCAGTCCGCGCAGCCCCACCCCGTCGTAACCGTGCAAAACGGGATCGCGGTAGCGGCCGGCAAACAATATCGGATGACCGCGCCGGCCTTGACAGAACGGCACCACGAGGCCTTTGCCCGACGAGGCAAGGGCTGCGGCCATCGCGTCAATCCATTGGGCGCGAAGCGTGGGCTGGTCGCCCAAAACTATCGCATACGCCGCGCAGTGCGCGGGACTTGCACGCAGTCCGCACCGGATGGAACTCAGCATGTCGCCGTCGGGGTCGGGATTGACGGCGACATGCACGGTTCGGCCTTTGAGGGCGCGGGCAATTGCAGCGGAATTGTCGCCGACAACCACGACAACATGCTCAATGCAAGCGGCGCCGAAGACTTCGTCCGCCACATGAGCGATGATGGTTTTTTCGCCCCACGGCAGGAGCAATTTGGGCTGGTTCATGCGGCGCGATTTGCCCGCCGCCAAAATGATTGCACAGGTCATCGTTGTGTTCACCGTTTCACCTCATGAAATGCGCTCGGCGACGCAGCGGTCGGGACGGAATCCGACCTTCCATGGCGTGATGAAACACGGTCGGCGTGGAAGCCGACCCTCCAAAAGGATATA
>JAOAGV010000088.1 GCA_026415575.1 Candidatus Sumerlaeia bacterium | reverse complement strand
TCATCGAACTTCTGATCGTCGTGGCGATTATCGCCATTCTCGCGGCGATCGCCATCCCCAACTTTCTCGAAGCGCAGACCCGCTCGAAAGTCGCGCGGGTAAAAAGCGATCTGCGCTCTCTGGCCGTTGCCGAAGAGGCTTATATGGTGGATTGGAATACGTTCACTTTTGGCCAGGGCGGAAGTTCGGGCACCTTCCCCATTGTCTGGCAGGGCTTCCGGCTTCTGACTTCGCCTGTGGCTTACATTACAAGCATTCCGATGGACCCCTTTGGCATGTCCAGAATCGGAAGCACATGGACGCCGCCGATGTATGAGTTTGGTACCGGCGCCGCCGGCATAGCGGCCGCTCCGCGCAACTTTACGGACTGGGCCAATAGCCAAGCCTATCCTTGCGATACCTTTATGCTCGAATCGGACGGCCCCGACCGCAATGACAACACCGGCGGCGACGGCCCGCTCCCGTCCACGGGTTCCTATCCGATGGGTTCTTGGCTCACAGAACCTGTGGAGGACCTGCTGGCCGGAATCTACGATCCGACCAACGGTACGATCAGTGGCGGCGAAATCCTCCGCATGGGCGGCGTCGTTCCGCCCGGCGGCAACCTGCCGCTGTTCTTCACGGCGGCCAGTTCGGCTAAATAGCAACAGGGCAAGAGGCGCAAGACGTGCAACCCATCATTGGCGTCATTGGCAGCAACAAAGCCGACGAACGCACGTATGCCTTGGCCGAAGATGTCGGGCGCCGGATTGCACAGTCCGGCGCCCTTCTTCTCTGTGGCGGACTCGGCGGCGTCATGGAAGCCGCATGCAAGGGCGCAGCCCAAGCCGGCGGTCTCACGGTCGGCATTCTGCCCGGCGATGACCCACGCGCCGCCAATCCTTGGGTCAAGGTCCCCATCGCCACAAGCCTCGGCCTCATGCGCAACTACGTTATCGCGCGCGCTGCCGACGTTCTGATTGCCATCAGCGGCAGCTACGGCACCCTCAACGAAATTTCTGCGGCTCTGAATCTGCGCAAGCCGGTGGTCGCCCTCGACACATGGAATCTTCCCGCCGCAGGCCCGATTGATCCCGCCCTGTTCTTTCCCGTTACCACGTCCGAAGAAGCCGTCCGGCGCGCACTGGCCTTGATTCCAAAATAATCCCCCGCCGCGTTCGCCCGTACCGCTGGTGCGGCGCGAATGCCCCCTTGCGCCCGAACTTTTCGGATAAAATGCGGAATCGGCAAGCTCCCGCAAGAGCCTCGAAGGGAATTGTCAGCCCCGGCGGCCCCGTGTTTGCCTCGAACGCACTGCGCCGGCGCGCACGCGAAGCCAGCCGCTCGTTTGCTTGCCAGCGGCTGGCTGGACATCGCCGCTGCCGCGTTCGGCCAACCGCCTTCTTCCGCGAGGTGAACCATGAATCTTCCCGCTTCTCTGACCCGTGAATTCCCCGTTCCCATGCGCTGGGTTTGGCCCGGCTATCTCTCGCCCGCGCCGACCGCCTGGCACATCCTCAACAGCGGCGCGCTCGCGGGTGCCGGCATCCGCAACCTCTACGATCTCTATCAGGAAATGGAGGACAAGGACGGCCATCTGTATTCCGTTCTGCAAACCCGCAAGAACGGCGTCCTCAGCCGCGACCGCAAAGTCGTCGCCGCATCCGACACCCCGCGCGACCGCGCCGTCGCCGACTTTGTCGCACGCGCACTCGACCACATCCCGCAGTTCGATCAGGCCTTGTGCGACATCCTCGACGCGCTCGGCAAAGGCTTCTCCGTCACCGAAATCATTTGGGCCGTCGCCGGCGACACCGTCTCGGTCGCCGCCCTCAAAAGCCGCTATCAGGGCCATTTCGCCTTCGACCTCGAAGGCCGGCTCTGTCTGGCCGATGAATTGGGGCGGCCGGTCCATCCCTCTCCCTTGCCACCCGAAAAATTCATCGTCCATACCTTTGACGCCCGACACGGCAACCCGATCGGCAACGGCCTGTGCCAGAAAGCCTACTGGTATTATTGGTTTAAGAAAAACAACCTCAAGTTCTGGGTGGTCTTCAACGAGAAGTTCGGTTCGCCCACCGTCGTTGGCAAATATCGTCCGGGCACCAGCGACACCGAACGCGACCGCCTGCTCGAAGTCATCGAAAGCTTTCAGAATGACACGGGTATTGTCGTGCCCGAAACCATGGCGGTCGAGCTGCTCGAAGCCCGACGCACGGGCAATCTCAACACCTATCGCGACCTCGCGGACTGGTGTAACGACGAAATGTCGAAGATTGTTCTCGGCGGCACACTGACCGCCAGCGAAGGACGCCGCTCCGGCAGCTATGCCCTCGGCCGCATCCACGAGGCTGTTCGGAACGAGTATGCGGCGTCCGATGCCCGCGCCCTCATGGAAACCATTAACACGCAGCTAATTGCCCGTTTGGTCGAATACAACTTCGGCCGCTCTGTTGCTCCGCCGCGCTGGACGCTGGACATTGCCGACGACGCCGACCTTGCCCGCGAAGCTGAACTCGACGCCCGCCTCATCGCCCTCGGCGTCCCGCTCCCGCTCGGCTATTTCTACGAACGCTACAAGCGGCCCGCCCCGCGTCCGGACGAACGTTCGCTACGCTACGACGACAACAACCTCTATCAGTATCACCTCGAATTTGGCGTCCTGACCATCAACGAAATCCGCCGCTCGCTCGGCCTGCCCGACGTTCCATGGGGCAACCAACGCCCCGAGCCGGTGCAGCGTTGCCAACCTGCTCGCCGCACCCGCATCAACCTGCGGCGCGACCGCTCCGAACGCCGCGCCGACCCCGCCGAGGAGTTACCCGCCATGGAAACCGCAAACGAGCGCTGAACCAGCTGCCGGCTCCTTTTCTCGAAACAATTCCTCTGGACACGACGGTCCGCTGCCGCTATTCCTCTTTCCGTACGCACTTGTTGCGAGAGCAATCCAAGACAAGGAGAGTGGGAAAGATGGGCCGAACAACGCATGGTCGGCAGGCCTGCTTTGCGCGGCTATTAGTCATGATCGCCACTTCTGCACTCGGACTGTTTGCAGCCTCGATACAGGCAGGCGAACTGCGGGCCGGCGCCGCGGCCGTCAAGATTCCCCCGCCGTTGGGTGTCTCGATGGCCGGCTACTACTCGCCCCGCGGCGCTGAAGGAGTCCACGACGACCTCTTTGCCAAGGCGCTCGTGCTCGAAAAGGACGGCGTCAAGGTGGCGCTCGTCGTTCTCGACGTTATCCGCACGCATCGCGATCACGTTCTGGCCGCCCGCGAGAAAATCGAGAAAACGACCGGCATCCAAGGCGACCACGTCATGATCAGTGCCACGCACACCCACACGGGACCCGAAGTGAGCGCTGCGTCGCTCCGCGCCAAAGACCTCGGTGCGGAAAACCCGGTTACGCTCGAATTCAACCGCACCCTGCCGGATAAAATCGCCGAGGCAGTGCAGCAAGCCAACGCCGCCCTCGCTCCCGTTAAAGTCTCGACCGCTATTGGGCATGAGGACTCGATTGCCTTCAACCGGCGCTATTTTATGAAAGACGGAACCGTTGCATGGAATCCCGGCAAGCTGAATCCCAACATTGTGAAACCCGCCGGCCCGATTGACCCCGCCGTGCCGGTCATCTATTTCGAGACGCCGAAGAAAAAGCCCGTCGCCACCTACGTCAACTATGCCGTACACCTCGACAACGTCGGCGGCACGCACATCTCTGCCGACCTGCCCCACACGCTGTCCAAATGCCTCGCCGATGTGAAAGGCCGCGAGATGGTCACCCTGTATGCGACCGGCGCATGCGGCGACATCAATCACCTCGATGTTAATTGGGCGGAGCCCCAGAAAGGCCACGACAATGCCGCGCGCATGGGTGTGATTCTGGCCGCCGAAGTCCTGCGCACATTTCCCAAGTTTAAGGCTGTCGAGCCCGGCCCCCTTCGCGCCCGAAGCGCCCTGATCCAGTTCGATCTGCCCAAAGTCACCCCCGAGCAGGTCGAGCAGGCCCGCAAGGAAAAGGACAGCAAGGAGTTTCTCAAAAAGGTCAATGCCTACAAGGTGCTGGATGTGGCCGCGCGTCAGGGCAAGCCGCTCGAAGTCGAAGTGCAGGTCATCACACTGGGCAGGGACATCGCGTGGGTGTCGCTGCCGGGCGAAATCTTTGTCGAACTCGGCCTGGCCATCAAAGAGCAGTCGCCCTTTCCGGTCACCGCGATTGCCGAGCTGGCCAACGGCTCCATCGGCTACATCCCAACGGCGCGCGCCTATCCGCAGGGCAACTACGAAGTGGTCAGCGCGCGCTGCGCCGAAGGCTCGGGCGAGAAGATGGTCGAGACGGCGGTGAAGCTGCTGAAAGAGTGCCACGCCGCACAATAAGTTACAGACAACGCCCAACCGGCAATTATGGGTTCACTTTGTCCATGGGTTTATAGTTCGACCCTTCCCAAAACCAAGGAGACCAGAAGAGATGGTTACAAAAAACAACTCCAAGACAGCAAAAACGAATCGCCGCAGATTCCTCAAGGTCTCGGCGGCAGCAGGTACGGCCGCCGCCGCACGGTTGCCGGTCAGCCGGTATGCCCACGCCGCCGGAACCGACACCATCAAGATCGGCCTGATCGGCTGCGGCGGGCGCGGCACGCAGGCCGCCATGAACGCCATGAACGCCGGCGAGGAAATCCGCCTGACCGCCATGGCAGAGCTGTTTCGCGACCGACTCGACGCCAGCCTCGAAAAACTTAAAGGCATGAAACCCAAACAAACCGACGTCAAACCCGACCACTGTTTCATCGGCTTCGACGCCTACAAGCATTTGCTCCAAAGCGGGGTGGACGTCGTTCTGATCGCACCCACGTCGTGTTTTATTCCGATGTTGCTGACTGCCGCCATTGACGCGGGCAAACATGTCTTTTGCGAAAAGCCGCACGGCATAGATGTGCCCGGCGTCAAAACGGCAATGGCCGCGTGCGCCAAAGCCCGCCAGAAAAACCTCGCCGTCGTCTCCGGCCTGTGCTGGCGCTACGATACCGGCGTGCGCGAAACCATGAAGCGCATACGCGACGGTGCCATCGGCGACATCGTCGCCATTCAGGAAACCTATGTTACCCAACCCTATATTGTCCGCCCCCGCGAACCCGGCCAGGGCGAAATGGAGTATCAACTCCGCAACTGGTATCATTTCAACTACCTCTCGGGCGATCAGACCGCCCAGCAGCTCATCCACAGCCTCGACAAGGCCTCTTGGGCGCTTGGCGACAAGCCGCCGCTCCGCGCTTGGGGCATGGGCGGACGCCAAGTCTGCATAGACCCGCGTTACGGCGATCAGTATGACCACCAAGCAGTGGTTTTCGAGTATCCCAACGGCGTGCGCGTCTTTGGTTTCACGCGCGACATGCCCGATTGCTTCAACGAAACGTCGGACATCATCCTCGGCACCAAGGGCCGCGCCAACTTGATCCAGCACCGCATCGAAGGCGAAACGCGCTGGCAGTTCGACGGCCAGAAGGACAACATGTATAATATTGAACATCAGGAACTGTTCGACTCCATCCGCACGGGCAAGCCCATCAACAACGGCGACTACATGTGCCTGAGCACGCTTCTGGCCGTCGTCGCGCAGATGGCCTGCTACAGCGGACAGATGATCGAGTGGGATGCTGCAATGAAGTCTACGCGTGTCCTGACGCCGCCCAACATCGGCTTCGACAGCCAGCCGCCCGTTCTCCCCGACAAGAACGGCATCTATCCCACGGCCATGCCCGGAAAGGAAGAATACGCACGGTGGATGGGAAAAGGCCGATCAAAACAGCAAGCCTGAGCACTTCGTCAACTCTGTCCATGCTGTCCAATCTGTCCACCCAACCCGGAGGAGCCTTCCATGACTTCCCGAAAAAGAACAACCCTCGCAGCCATCTGCCTTTGGACAATCGCCTTGTCCGCAACACGGGCTGAAGTCAAAACGGTCGCCTATGAGAAATGGAAGGACTGTCTGGAAATCACCAACGGCACGGCGCGCGTGGTTATTGCGCCTGCAGCCGGCGGCCGCATCGTCCACTACAGCCTTGCCGACGGGCCGAATTTCTTCCTCGGCGGCTGCCAGATTGACATCGGCCCCGAACTGGACTATCCGCCGCGCCACCAAACGCTGTGGGCCGGCCCCTATGAGGCCGAAAAAACCGGCCCGCTCTCCGTGCGTCTCGTCAGTGCAAAAGACACGGACATCGGGCTTCAAATCACGCGCACCGTCGAGATGGCCGAATCCGGCGCAGGCGTTACAGTTCGTCAAACCATGACCAATATCAGCGACAAGGACGTCGCCTATTGCCATTGGGATCGTACGATGACGCGCGCGCAATACGGCTTTTTTGAGCTCAACCCCAAGAGCCGCTTCCCCGCCCGATGGTCGGTGCGGTTGGGCGAAAACCGCTCCTATTCTTATGACGGCAAGACGCCCGCCTCGCCGCGCGTCAAAATTGTCGGCGACCTGCTGGTTGTCATTCCCGGGAAAAAAATGGAAAAAGTCGGCGCCGATAGTGCCGCCGGCTGGATCGCCGGCTATGCCGACGGCTGGCTCTATGTGAAGCGGTTCCCCTACTTCCCCGACGGCGACTACGCCGACGGCGGCAACAGCGTCGAGTTCTGGGTGGACGCCGCTGGAACGCGCATGGAAATTGAACCGCTCAGTCCAAAGGTGAAACTCAAACCCGGAGTGTCCTATGCGTTCGAGGAGCAGTGGGACTTGCAGCGCGTCAACGAGAAAATCGAAAGCGCCGACGATATTCCGAAACTATTGCCCTACCTCCGCAACATGGCCCGCACAGGAAAACTGCCCTGACAGAAAAGACGCTGCAACAGGCGGACGCGCGCCTGCCCCGCTCTGCTGAACCGGCAAGAAACGAAGGATGCTGGCGCGGATGCTTCGGGTTTGGTTTTCACCCAACATAGCCGCACATGCCGACGCGCGGGGAATTGGCAACGGGAAACAATGCCTTTTCGCTACAGGTGTGTGCCTCGGCGCACTGGGTGCAAAACCATGCCTCGTTTCCATAAATACAGCTGAGGCAGATCTTGGTGGCGGGCTTGCCGCATCTGCTGCAGGGAATTTCCGGCGGATTATTGCGCGCCAAAAGCGTGATTTCCCGCCCCGCGGCTTTCCCTTTCGGCACGTCAACAACCTTCAAGGACAATTTGGTTGGGGTTCCAAAATCATATTCATAGGAAAACTTCATTTTGGGCTGCAAGACCTCGCCGAGGGTAATCCCCATGCTTTCATTGCTGTCATCCTCTTCATCTTCCATGAACTTGGCGTCAAACAAGTCATCCTGCAAATCGTCCCTTTCATCAAACTCGTCCTCGTTGTCCCCGCCAAACTCGTCGTCCTCTTCTTCTTCGTCAAACAGGTCCTCTTCGTCCTCATCAAACTCATCTTCATCGAGGTCGCCCTCTTCGGAATCCCTTGGTTCCAAAACGTAGGACGTACCGCCGATGGTGAACTTGCTCAAGTGGCCGCAACATTCCACCCAGATTTTGCGCAGGAAAACGTCAAGGTCCACCAGCGTGGCCTCAGCCGGGGCGTTCAAATAGAGCCAGTATTTGGGTTGATAGAGACCTTCGATGAGGAGAAGAAAACCGGCCTCGGCGTCTTTGAGTTTCTCGCCGCAGGCGGCAATGCGTTTCGCCATGCCCTTCTTGTCAAACGACCCATTGCACAGTTGGCAAGTTCCGGGAAAAGCAGCGGCTTTCATGTGGATTCCTTTTAGGCGGATTCGAAATAGCGTGCGCGGCGTTTTTTGAACTCGCGGCGGGAAAAAAGCACTTCATGGCGCAGAGGCTGAATTTCCGGCAGCAACCGCGCCACCACTTTCAGGACATCTTCTTCCCGGCGGCCATGAATCATTGTCAATAAGTTATAAGGCCAATGGGGCGGAAAAGCCGGCCGCTCATAGCAATGAGAAACGGCACGCTCGGCAGCGGCGCGCAGCCCCGCTTCCTCAATCCGCTCGGCCGGCACTTCCCAGCCCACCATGCCATTGGCGGTATAGCCCGCTTGACGGTGGCGCAGAATGGCGCCGACACGTCGCATGATGCCGGCATCGCGCAGACGGCGGGCAATCGTTAAAAGCTCGCGCTCGGAGACACCGACCTTTTCGGCCACCACCGCGAACGGCCGCGACACCAGCGGGAAATCGTACTGCAGTTGGCGAACCGCGTTGCGGATTGGCGAGTGGGGATTGTGGAGTGCAGATTGGAGTTCCACTTGGAGTTTGGTTTGGCGCTCCACCTTTCGCCGGACGCTTTCTTTTGATTTTTTCACCGGTTGGTTGCGAGTGCCCGCCGAGTCCGCCCCAGCCGCCTCGCCGCGGGTTCCCAGATCGAAATCCGTCTCGATCTTGAAGCGCCGCAGCGTCGGAAGAACCAGATAATGCTCCACGCGGGCGCGGCGGGCCAACTGTTCGACCTCGCCATGCAGGGAAAGATCGCCGCTGATGGTCAGCGTGAACCAAAGGTTGTAGAAGTGCTCGCGCTCATAGTTGTGGCTGACGCCGGGATGGGCGCTCACGATGGCGGCCACTTCTTCAAGGCGCGCCGGCTCGACAGCCATGGCGGCCAGAGTGGAGCAATAGCCCACGCGCGCAGAATCGAAAATGGCGCAGATGTCGCGGATAATACCGGCCTCTTTCAAGCGTCTCAGCCGCGCCAGCACATCGCGCTCGGTGGTCTGACACCGGCGGGCGGTCCACGCAAAGGGACGGACAACCAGCGGAAAGGCGCGCTGGATGAGGTCGAGAATCCGGCGGTCGGTCGTGTCGAGAGGGGGCGTCATTTTGGCCGCTCAAAGTAGTCGTTGGCCGCCTTCAGGCGCGCCACATCCTCGGGCGTCAGGCCAATCTCGTCGTCGGTCAAATAGCAAGCGGGGTCCCATGCCCATGGATCGCCGAAAATGGCATCGGCGCGGACGCGCAAGGCTCCGCCGCAGCCATCGAACCAGCGGCAGGCCCGGCACTGGCCGCGAATGTGCGACCGGCGGTCTTTCAACCCCCGCATCAGCGGATCGCTTGTATCCGTCCAGATTTCACTGAACGGCCGTTGGCGGATGTTGCCAAAGGAGTAGTGCAGCCAGAACTGGTCGGGATGGACATTGCCCGACCAGTCAATGGCCCCGATGCCGACGCCGGAGCTGTAGAGGCCGCCGCCGTTCCAGCGGATTTGGGCAAGAACCTTTTCCGCGCGGGCGGGGTCTTTCTCGCGCAATCGCAGATACACATAGACGCCGTCCGCGTGGTTGTCCACGGTGAGGATTTCCTTGGGGATGCCGCGGCGATGAAAATCCTCCGTGCGGTCAAGAATGCAATCGAGCGCGCGGCGCGTTTCTTCGGGTGCGAGGTCTTCGGCCTTCATCCGGCTGCCGCGCCCGGAATAGGCAAGGTGATAGAAGCAGGCGCGGTCTATGCGCTCGCCCTCGATGAAGTCAAAAATCCTGTCGAGGTCGCGGACGTTCTGCCGCGTCAATGTCATGCGCAGTCCCACCCGCTGGCCGACCGCCACGCAGTTGCGGAACCCGCGCATGGCGCGCTCGAACGCTCCCTCGACCCCGCGAAAGTAGTCGTTCACCTCGCCGATGCCGTCGAGGCTGATGCCGACGTAGGTAAATCCGGCGGCGCGAATGCGTTGCGCCGTTTCTTCGGTGATCAGCGTCCCGTTGGTCGAGAGCGTGCAGTGCAGCCCGAGGCTGTTGGCAAAAGCAACGAGGTCGAACAGGTCGGGGCGGATCAGCGGTTCGCCGCCCGACATCAGAACGGCGGGGACCCGGAACGCCGCCAAGTCACGCAGCATGGCCTGCGCTTCGGCCGTCGTCAGTTCGTCGGGTGCGATGCGGGTATCGGAATCTGTGTAGCAATGGATGCACCGGAGATTGCAGGCGCGCGTCGAGTTCCAGACGACCACCGGCCGGCGTTCGGCGGCGGATTTGGGCACGGCGCGGGGCCGGCCGCTCTCACCCGCCGCCCCTGCTTCGCCATAGCGCAGCCAGTCCGAGCCGCTGGCCTCGCCGCAATACAATTTGGAAATGTTGATCATGGGTTCGCTCTCTTCACAAAGTTCACCTGTAGCGGCGGTTTGCCTGACGTGTCAACCCGCGCTTTGCTGTTGACCGCAGCCCCGCGCAAAAAGAATTTCCTGTGCGGAAGTGGACGCCTTCCGAATTTCTTTTGCGGAGCCTTTCATGTCCGACCCCATCCGTGACGCCCATGCGCGCATTTGCGCGCTTATTCATCGCACGCCGGTTCTGACCAGCCGCACGCTCGATACGGAATCTGGCAACCGGGTGTTTCTGAAGTGCGAGAATTTTCAGCGCGCGGGCGCGTTCAAGTTTCGTGGTGCGTGCAACGCCGTGTTGCAACTTACACCCGAAGAAAAGCAGCGCGGCGTGGTCACGCACTCGAGCGGCAATCACGCGCAGGCACTGGCGCTGGCCGCGCGCCTCAACGGCGTAGCCTGTCGCGTTGTCATGCCAACCAACGCGCCGGAAATTAAGCGCCGCGCCACCGCCGGCTATGGCGCCGAAATTATTCCATGCGAGCCCACACTTCAATCGCGTCTGGCCGCCGCCTCGCGCGTGGTTGCCGAAACCGGTGCCGTCCTGATCCCGCCGTACGACGACGACCGCATCATTGCCGGACAAGGAACCGCGGCGTTGGAGTTGCTGGAAGACGTCCCGGACCTCGACGCCATTCTTGCGCCGGTCGGCGGCGGCGGATTGCTTGCGGGCACGGCACTGGCCGCGCAAACCGCCCCGCGTCCCCCGTGCGTGATCGGTTGCGAGCCGGCAGGCGCCGACGATGCCTATCGTTCATTCAAGTCGGGACTCCGTGTCGAGCACGCCGCGCCCCATACCATTGCCGACGGTCTGCGGACTACCTTGGGTGTCCGCAACTTCGAGATTATCCGCCGCCACGTCGCCGACATCGTGCTGGTGACCGAGGAAGAGATCGTCGAGGCCATGCGGTTTGTGTGGGAGCGAATGAAGATCATCATCGAACCGTCATCAGCGGTGGCCGTTGCACCGGTTCTCTTTCGCAAACTCGGCCTTGCCGGAAAAAAGATAGGGATCATCCTGAGCGGAGGCAACGCCGACGTGGAGGCCTTTTTTGCCGCACTCCACGCTTCGCTTGGACGGTAACCGGCCCCTTCCGGGCCGATGCCCAAAACATGCAGAAGCATTCGACTCATACACCAATCGTTCTGTTTGAATCCTACGATCCGGAACGCAACCCGCGGTCGTTTTGTTTCAGCGGTTATTCCGGCGCGGTCGCAGCCCGCAAACCCGAAGAAGTTCCGCGCGTGCTGGACCAGATCGAGGCGGCGGCCGTGGAAGGGTATCATGCTGCAGGGTTTCTGACCTACGAAGCTGCTGCAGGGCTCGATCCGGTGCTGCGGGTAAAGAAACCCGCCAAACCCGCCGGGCACCTTATGGATGCGGCTGATGAACTACCGCTTGCCTGGTTTGCATTGTTCCGCACGCGCACCGATATTGCTCCGGGAACCTTCGGCAGCGATGAAGATTTCGCCTTGTCCGACTGGACACCGTCGCTCGACCGCGATGACTATATTTACAGCATCGAGCGCATTCGCAACTACATCGCCCAAGGCCACACCTATCAGGTCAATTTCACGTTTCGCCAGCGCGCCCAATTCGAGGGAAGCACGGTCGGTTTCTACCGCGCGCTGTGCCGTTCGCAGCGGGCCGGCTTTTGCGCCTATCTCGATCTGGGCCGCCATGCGATTCTCTCGGCCTCGCCGGAAATGTTCTTTTCCCTCGCGGGAAACGAACTCATGGTGCGCCCGATGAAAGGGACGGCCCCGCGCGGTCGCACGTGGGAGGAGGATGAGGCAATAAGGCGCACCCTGCGGCAGTGTCCAAAAAACTGCGCCGAAAACGTCATGATTGTGGACCTGATGCGAAACGACCTCGGCCGGATTGCCGAAATCGGATCGGTCTGCGTTCCCCGCCTCTACGACATCGAGCGCTATGAAACCGTTTTTCAGATGACCTCGACCGTGCGCTGCCGCGTTCGCCCGGACGTGCGTTTGGGCGAACTGTTTGCTGCCCTGTTTCCGAGCGGCTCTGTCACGGGCGCGCCGAAAATCCGCACGATGCAAATCATTGACGAACTCGAAAGCGATGCCCGCGGCATCTATACCGGTGCCATTGGGTTCCTGTCTCCCGGCAACGATGCCCTCTTCAATGTGGCCATCCGAACGGTGCTGGTGGATCGTGCACACCAACAGGCGGAATTCGGCGTGGGCAGCGGCATCACATTCGACTCCGACCCCGCTGCCGAATACCACGAATGCATTCTCAAAAGCCGCTTCTTGCTCGACGCAGGGCTGTCGCACAGTGAAGGACGGGTCGGTTGTCTGTCCCAGCCCGCCTTCTCCGCGTCGGCGAGTCAAAAGAACCGCGTCTTGCCGGCTCGCTCCACTCCCGCAAGCGCAGATTTTGAATTGTTCGAGACCTTCCTCTATGAACTTCCGGAGGGATTCTTTCTTCTGGAACGCCACCTCGAACGGCTCGCCCACTCCGCTGCCTATTTCCGCTTTCGCTTCGACCGCGCCGCCGCGCTCCGCACCCTCCACTTGTGGATCCGGCATTCCGCCGCCCAGTCCCCGGAACGCCGCTTTCGCGTACGGCTCACGCTCTCGCGCCACGGCTCTTTCGATCTCGCTTGCAGATGCGCACCGACACCGCCGGCCGCTCCGCCCAAAGTCGCCCTTGCCACCGGGGCCGTGGACAGCGCCGATCCATTTCTTTATCACAAAACCACGCGTCGGGAAATCTACGACCACGCCGCCCGCACACGCCCCGACTGTGCCGATGTCCTTCTCATCAACGAACGCGGCGAACTGACCGAGTCCACGATCGCCAATTTGGTCGTAGCCCTCGACGGGCGGCTTGTGACGCCGCCGGTTCGCTGTGGATTGCTTCCGGGGACGTTTCGCGCCGAATTGCTGGCGCGCGGCAGCATCGCGGAGCGTGTTCTTTTCCCCGATGATCTTCGCCGCGCAGAGACCATCTACCTGATCAACGCCTTGCGCAAATGGACACGCGTGGAGTTGATTGATTGACACCCGCAACGCCTTCCTTCGCATCGGTCACAGCAGAATTCCTTCGCGTTGGACGAGAAACGCCAAAGGGTGTTTCACGCACCCATGAGGGTGCATATCCCGAAATCGAAAGACACTCCCCGCGAGCGCAAGCAAGAGCGCCGCGTGATGCCGGAAAATTTTCCCCAATCGCTTTGGAGTGCGGCCGCCATGCTGCCGCTTTACCAAACGCGCCCGTTGTCAGACAAAGCGTCGGCGCTGAGGAAAGAACGCAGGCTTGGCGGGGTTGTGTTCGGCGCAAGAGAAAGCGGGAGCATGGCTCCCGCACTCCAAAGCGTACGGTAATTTGTGCATAATTGAAAAGGGCGCGGCCTCAGGCCATTTCCTTTTCGCCATTCCAACCCCAATTAGGCCACAGTTCCAACCCCAATAAGGCCACAGCATGATCGAGCGAGCTTCTCCCGATTTCGGGAGAAGCACCCATTTCACACTCTACCCTGATATTCCGGTTGCAAAAAGCCCTTCGCCCGCACCACGTTTCTGTTGCGGAGCGCAGGAAGCGCCGTCGCGGCGTGAATGGAGAGGCAGGGATGGATTTTCGCGAACGCGTCTATCGGCAGTATCTCGCCACCCATTTGGCGGAGGGCAGGTGGGCGGCTGCGCAGCGCGATCAGGCCATGTGGAACCGCTATTTTCGCGTCAACTATCTTTGCCACCTTCCGCCCGACCGCCGTGCGCGCATTCTCGAACTCGGCTGCGGCATGGGCCAGTTTCTGGAGTTTCTCCGGCTCCAAGGCTACGAGAACGCCGCCGGCGTTGACCGCAGCGACGAAGCCGTCAATTATTGCCGCGCGCGCAATCTGCCGGCAGAAAAGGCCGAAGCGACTGCATTTCTTTCCTCCCGCGCGGATTGTTACGACGCTCTCATCCTCAACGATCTCATCGAGCACATGTCCAAGCCGGAAGCGCTTGCCTTGCTCGATGCCTGCCGCAGCGCCCTCCGCCCCAACGGCGTGATTCTGATCAAGACGGTCAATGCGGCCAATCCGATTCTCGGCGCCCATTCCCTGGCCATAGACCTGACGCACGAGACCGTTTATTCGGAAGAGAGCCTTGCGCAGTTGCTGCGCGTGGCCGGATTCGACTCCGTGCAGGTGTTTCCAATGAACATTTACATCAAGCCCCATCATCCGCTGCATCTGGCCGCCCGCGCCTTTGCCGCGCTCATCAACTGGCTATGGCGGCTACTTTTCCGGCTCTACGGCCGCCCGACCACACGGCTTTTTTCCAAAAACATTTTAGCCGTGGGAAAGAAAATATAACCCACAACACAAGCCACGCGGCTGAACACCAACAGCCCGTCGGCCGCTCGCTCGCTTTCCTACCACGTTTCCGGCGGCAGAACCCGCACGCCGGACGGGTCAACAGTGAACCGCATCCCGCGAATGTCGCTTTGCGGCCCTTCCTCATAGTACACGCAATAGATCGAACCGTCGGGCAACTCCACCATGCTCGGATAGGCGCCGCCGCTCGGAGCCAGTTGCACATTGTCGCTCCACGTTTTGCCGCCGTCCAAACTGTAATGCAGACTGGTTCCCGGCAGGCGATGGCCCATCAAGAGGATCCCCTTGCGGGTCAGAAGGAAATAAATGGACTGGGCGAGGAAGCCCATCGGTTCGGGCTTCGACCATGTGCGGCCGCCGTCGCGCGAACGGGCAAAGGCGGCCGACCGCTCGCCGAGCGCCGCGCGCAAGCCTGCCAGAAGCGTTCCGTCCGGCAATTCCACGATGTCCGGCTCGGCCGCCAGCTTGATCGGCCCGTCCTTGCCGATAGGGACGGGGTCAGACCACGTGCGGCCCGCGTCGGTCGAAAATGAAATTCCCCCGTAGCCTTCGCCTTTTGCGCGACTGGGAACAGCCAGATAGAGAGGCAGGGCGAGCCGGCCGTCGGACAGCCGCCGAATGGGCGAGCTGCAAGCCCACTGGTTGAAAAGCGGCTGTTCGGCGCTCCATGTACGGCCGCCGTCGCTTGACCGCACCAGCGCCGAATGGACAAACTGGTAGCCCCTGCCGCTTTTTCCCGGTTGGTGGGCGAAATAGTTGCACAGCAATGTGCCGTCGGGCAGCCGGGCAATCGAGGGGTCCCGGTCGTCGAGCGGGGTATCAATCACGACGGTCGGCGGCGACCACGTCTTGCCGTTGTCGCGGCTTCGGGTCAGGCAGATGCGGCCGGCGTTGGGACATTCGGGGGGCAGTTTGCCTTGCGGGCCGTAGCTGGGCAGCGAGACATGGGCGAAGCCGGCGTAAAAAACGCACAGCAGTTCGCCGTTGGGCATGCGGCAAAGGTCAGGGAAGGCCTCGTAGCCGCCGGCACCGGCGTCGCGGAAAATCGTAACATAGTTGCGGGCGGAGTCCGCCGCTTGAGCCGCCGTGAGAGTGCCCGCTCTCAGGGCCAGCACAATCAGCCCCGCGGTCTGCAAACCCTTTCGGCGCATCATCGCTGTTTCCTCCGTGCTCCAGCCGGATTTCACTTTGCTGAGAAAGAATATGTAAAGACGTGGCGTGGACGCAAGAGAAAGCCATCGCGGGAACTGCCTGCCGGGGTCGGCCCGCGCGCGGGACAATTCCTGCAAGACTTTCGACTGGGGAACCCTTATTCCGACGGCGCAGGTTCGGTTCGCGGCATGCGGACCACAAACACACTGCCGCAGGTTTCGCCCGGACGGTAGCAGATTTCCGCCCCTTGCGCATCGCAAAGCGATTTGGCGATCGCCAGGCCAAGCCCTGCCCCGCCGCGCTGGCGCGACCGCGACTTGTCCACGCGAAAGAAACGCTCGAACAGTTTCGGAGCATCTTCGGGGGGGACACCCGGCCCCGTGTCGGCAACGCAAATTTCGACGGCCCGTTCGAGTACATGAACCGAAACCACGGCTTTCCCGCCGGCACGATTGTGCTTGATCGCATTGTCAATGAGATTGCCCAAAACACGGTCGAGCATGGTGCGGTCGGCCTGAAGCGAAACGGGCGGCATCGGCTCGAGCACAAGCGTGACGCCCGCCTGACGGGCCACCGGCTCGTATTGCGCGACAAGGGATTCGAGATAAGCGGGCAACTCGACCATCTCGCGTTCGGCGCGGGCGCCCCCGGCCGCCTCGGCTTCCGACAAAGCCAGAAGCGAGTTGGTGAGGTGTTCGAGCCGCTCGACGTCGCTGAGGAGCTCTTCAAGGCTTTTCCGGTCGGCGACCGGATCGGGCGGACTGAGCAGCGCGGACTGGATATTGGACTTGAGAAGGGCGATCGGCGTGCACAGCTCGTGCGCGGCGTCGGCGACAAACTGTTTTTCATGGGCGAACGCTTGGGCCAGCCGCTCGATGAAGCCGTTGATGGAGACGCCCAGCGTGCGCAGGTCGGACGGCAGCTGGTCGCAATTGACACGATAATCCAAATGGCGCGGGGCCACCGACTCGACCTCGCCGGAGAGACGGCGGACGGGCGCAAGGCCGATGCCGGCGACAATCCAGAGCGCAATGGCGGAGACCACCAGCGTCGTCGCACCAATCAGCGAATTATACTTGAGGAGGCGTTCGAGGCGGCCGTTGACATCGCGGCGCGATTTGGCGACCACGGCGAAAAACTCCTGCTTGCCGGAGGGCAGTTGGACGGCCTCGCGCGCAACGCGGGTCCGATAAACGTTGTCCCGCCACTGCAAGTCCAGAAAATCGCTTTCGCCGGGCAGGAGGGCGCTGAGCAGTTCTTGGGGAATCACAAGCCCCTCGCCGTTGAGGCGGGGCGACTGGACGAGAACCCGGCCATCGAGCGCGCGAATTTGAAAAAGGATGCTGCGCTCCGTGCTGAACAGGCGCAACAAGCCCTTGACCGCCGGCGATTCCGCACCGCCTTCGCGGGCCTCCGCCCCGGCCAGCTGGACAATGGTCTCGATCTCGTCGCGAATCTGGTCGTCCAGCGAATCCAGCAGCTGCTTGCGCGAGCGGTTGTAGGCAACGGCTCCGAAGAAGACCAGCGTGGCGGTTTCGACCGCCAGAGTCAGGACGAGGATGCGGAGTCGGAGCGACCATCGGGACATGAAGCGGGACCTTTCAACATATAGCCTTGGTTGCGGATGCTGTGGAGCAATTTGACCTCGAACCCGTCGTCAATTTTTCGGCGCAGCTCATAGATATAATGCTCGATGACGTTTGAAAATTTTTCCCAGTTGTAATCATAAAGATGTTCGAGGATCTCCGTCTTGGAGACCACGGCCCCTTGGCGATAGGCGAGGTATTCGAGGAGGCGGTATTGAAGGGCCGGCAGAAAATGCTCTTTGTTCCCCCGCCGGACAACATGCGTACGGGTATCTATAATCAGATCATGAACTTGAATGATGGGATCGGGCCGTCCGTGGTGCCGGCGAACCAGCGCTTTGCAGCGGGCCAGAAATTCACCCATATCAAAGGGCTTGGTGAGATAATCGTCGGAGCCGTAGTCGAGGCCCTTGATAATGTCTTCTTTGGTGCGGCGGGCCGTGAGGATGAGGATGGGTGTGGTTTTACCGGCGGCGCGGAGGTTCCGAAGCACGGTCAGGCCGTCGCGCACGGGAAGCATGAGATCGAGGACAATCAGGTCGTAGTCGTTGGTTTCGGCCATAAACTGGCCGTCTTCGCCGTCGTGGGAAAGGTCCACGACAAAAGAAGGGACGGTTTTGAGCGCCTTTTGCAAGTGCTCCGCGAGGCGGACTTCGTCTTCAATTACCAAAACGCGCATGGTTTTTTCGTTTCCTTCGATCCGGTCTGCATCGGTCGAGTTTCTCCCCAAACCCCTGCCGGTTTTTCAAGAGGAAATCGGCCCGCCCGTTTCCGACAAGCGGGCCTCAAACCAGGTTAGTTCCGCCGCGCCGACCTTGTTTCCATCGGGTTCGGATGAGGGACAGGCAGCGTTATGGGCGGGCTGGGTCGCGGATGCTGCCGGGTATATTCGAAATAACCGGCCAGATGCTTCATAAAATCAGGCTTTTGTTCAGGAACCAACCCATAGGCTTTCAGCCCCTCAACGGTTTGTTCCAACGTGTAGCCCTTGTGCCGGATCCAATAGGCGGCCAGAGCGGCGTTGGTGCGTTTCTGGCCCGCTGCGCAGTGAACAAACACCGGCCGGGTCTCGCTGGACGCCAAAATGTCGGCCGCCATGTCGTATTCCTCATAAGGGCCGATGCCCGACCCTTGCCAGAGGAAGCCAAAATAGCGAACGCCGGTTTCGGCGGCAATGGCTTTTTCTTTCGCGTAGGGATCGGCATCGGGCCGGTCGAGGTTTTGACGTTCCAAGACGCGGTCATCGAGGTTGATAATGGTCCGAATATTATATTTGTTGAGAACGCGACGCAGAACCCATGGACTTTGGCGGGCCCCGCGGATTATTACATCTGATTCGACAATTTTGACGCGGAAGGGAAGAACCACCTCATGGCCTTCGTCGAAAAACCATGTCATTGAGAGAGCAAAAGCCAAAAAGAGGAAAGCCAATGACGCTCGCGTCGGATGGTCTCGGAGCATGCGGAGTGCTGAAGTAACGATTCGCATCGGAAAAAGTTCGGCAAAATGGAGTTAGTGCAACAAAATGCAGCGCGCACCAGCCCACGCTTGGTCGCCTCTCCGCGCGACTTTCCGGAGCAAACATGACGCCAAGATGATTTGCTAATGTGTTTTGCGATAAGATTGTGCTCCCAAAGTATTTCCCGCAAGGCCTCATGCATCTTTATTCCCACACCCCTGCGTGAGAAAGGCGTGAAAACATGAGGGTTTGAATGGTCGCCTACGGCTTGCCCTCAACGCGCCATTCAACAGATCGGCCGTGGATACGAACGGAGATTGCGCCGTCGCGGTCGGTGCGAAGAACCGTGACACCGGCGCTAGTCAGGCGTTCGAGAACTTCGGGCGCGGGATGGCCGAAAGGATTTCCCGCACCGCAGGAAATCACGGCAATGCGCGGCTGCGCGCGATCAATCCATGCCTGCGAGGTCGCTGTGGCCGCGCCGTGATGGGCGACCTTCAGGATGTCGCAGGCAAGATCGGCGCCGGAATCCAGCAGGTCGCGCTCGGCTTGCGCCTCGATGTCGCCGGCAATGAGAATCCGGAAGACGCCGGCCTCGATTTTGAGGACGAGCGAAAGATTGTTGCGCTCCGAATAGACGGTGTTGCGCGGCGGATGAAGGAAGCTTATCTGCGCACCCGACGGCAATTCGATCCGGTCGCCCGCAAACACCTGATCCTGCCGGGCGCATTCCAGTCGAACAGCGTCGGTCAGGCGTTGATAAGTGAAAGTAGGGTTGGTTGCGGGGCCTTCGAGCAGCCATGCGACCGTCAGATCGTCAAACACGGCCGGCAGGCCGCCGATGTGGTCGGCATCTGGATGCGTAACAACGACGGCGTCGAGGTAGTCAATGCCGCGCGATTCGAGAAACGGTACGACAATGCGTTCGCCCGCGCGCACGGAGTAGTCGCCCGCGTCCACAAGTACGGTGGTCCCGCCGGGCAGTTCGACCACACAGCAATCGCCTTGACCGACATCCAGAAAGGTTGCTTGGA
>JAOAGV010000087.1 GCA_026415575.1 Candidatus Sumerlaeia bacterium | reverse complement strand
GACCACGCCTCCGATTCCCGCCTTTCTCCAATCCACATTCCGCAATCCATAATCCGCGATGAGGCGCACCACCTTGCCTATGCGCCCTTCAGCATCGCCGACAAGGCCGATGTCGGCATCAAGGGCTGCGAGTGCTTCTTCGGGGAAGAGCGAATAGCCGGCACCGCCGAGCAGAATGGGTACGTCAGGGGCGGTTGCGCGGCAACCCTCGACCAAAGCGCGGATTTCGGGAAGGTAACTGACGCTGGTCGGGAAAGTCAGGTTGTCAATATTCCGGATCGAAAGCCCGACAAGGTCGGGGCGAAATCCTTCGACAGCCTCGCCGAGAGCGGGAGCGATGGCGTCGGGCTCGAAGCAGTTCACGTCGAAGATGCGAACCGAGTGGCCGGCACCCGTCAGCGCCGTGGCCACGTAGGCCACACCCAAGGGGAAGACAGGATAAGGCAGGATTTCGCGGTTGGCGGAGATGAGAAGAATTCTGGACATAGGCAAAACTCATTGGGAGCGAACGCAAGGCGCGGCGTGTCGGTCGGTCTGCTGGTCAATCCAGTCGGGGGAGAATCAGAACGGGATCGTCCGGAGCGGCCCATTGTGCGGCACAGATTTTTGCGACAGCCGCTTGCAAATCACGTTCAAGACATTGGCCGACGAAAACCTCGACAGCGCACTCGGCCCCGGCATCGCCGGCCAGCCAGTGGGTCTCGTCCAAACTCCGGATGGGGATGCGATGGTCGGCAAGGACACGAGCGACGTTGGCAGGCGCGTTGAGGCGGTCGCGCGCAAGCAGGCGCAGCCAGTAGCCGCTGCAAACCCCATCGCCGCCGGTTTCTTTGACCGGTGTGTCGGGAATTGTTAGAAACGGCGGGGGGGCGGGCGCCTCTGGATCAAGAGCGGACAACCAGATCACGTCGCTGAGAACTGCGCTGGCGGTGGCGCGCGGGCCGGCACCCGGCCCGACCAACAAGATCGTGCCAATAGGTTCGCCTTCGATGGCGATGCCGTTGAGAACACCCGACACCGACGCCAGCGCGTGGTCCTTCGACAGAAGCGATGGCCGGACGCTGACGCCAAGGCCGCTGTCGAGGCGCTCGGCCACCGCACGCTGTCGGATGACATAGCCGCGAGCCTCGGCGGCCCGCAGGTCGTGAGCGGTCAGGCGCGTGATTCCTTCGCGACGGACATTGTCGAGACGGATATTGCAGCCAAAGGCCAACGAGGCAAGGATGGCGATCTTATTGGCAGCGTCTATGCTTTCGACATCGGCGGTGGGGTCGGCTTCAGCATAACCGAGACGCTGGGCCTCGGCGAGGGCTTCCTCGAACGACAGTTCGTTCTCGCTCATTTGGGTGAGAATGAAATTGCAGGTGCCGTTGAGGATTCCCTCGATACGGGTGATGCGGTTGGCGGCGAGGCATTCGGTCAGGACGCGGATGACGGGAACGCCGCCGCCGACCGAGGCCTCAAACAGCAGCCGGACATTTTGGCGCGCAGCCAAAGCGAGCAGCTCGGCTCCGTGTTGGGCCAACAGGGCCTTGTTGGCCGTAACAACGTGCTTGCCTTCGCGCAGAGCCAATTCGACAAAAGTGCGGGCGGGCTCGATGCCGCCGATGAGCTCGATCACCACGTCCACGGCCGGGTCGAGGAGAACCTGTTTGGCATCGCGGGTCAGAAGGCCGCGGTCCACCTCGACCGGGCGCGGGCGGTCGAGGTCTATGTCGGCAACCCACCGAAGATGGAGCGGGCGCGGGCAGCGGGCATCGAGCAGAGCACGGTTGTCGTGCAACGCTTGAACGACGCCACAGCCGATATTGCCGAATCCGAGGAGACCGATTTCGAGCGGCTCAGGCATGATTCACTCCACAAAAGACTCTTCGCTTTGTATTTGACATGACTTACAAGATTCACGGGACGAAAAACATGATGGCGGTTTGGTCTCATTGCCGGAGGCTGTCCAATACTTCCCGCAGAACCATCAGCGGAACGTCGCTGACGACGCTGACGCGCCCGATGGCTTCTGGCAGAATAAAACGCAGCTGGCCGCGACTGACCTTCTTGTCCTTTCGCATGCGCTCGATCATGTCCTCGGTTTCCAAGCGCTTGGGGATGCGAACGGGCAGCCCCGAGCGCTCAATGAGGGCTTCGAGGCGCTGCTGTTGGTCTGCGGGGAAGCGTCCCGTTTTCTGCGCGATGCGGCCTGCGGCTACCATGCCTATCGCCACGGCTTCGCCGTGTTTGAACATCGCATAGTTGGTCAGCGTCTCGATGACGTGGCCGACGGTGTGGCCGAAGTTGAGAATGGCACGGAGGCCTGATTCTCGCTCGTCGGCCGATACAACAGCGGCTTTGATGGCGCATGAAGTCTTGACCACGTGCTGAAGCGCGGCGGCATCGAGAGCGAAAAGGGACTCGTTCTGCGTTTCGCAAAACTCGAACAGGGCAGGATCGCGGATAACGCCGTATTTGATCACTTCGGCGAAGCCGGCGCGGAATTCGACCGGCGGCAGCGAGTCGAGGGCGGCAATGTTGATGAAGACCAGAAGCGGCTGATGGAATGCGCCGATCATGTTTTTGCCCATCGGGTGGTTGACACCCGTTTTTCCGCCAACGCTGCTGTCCACCATGGCCAGAAGTGTCGTGGGCACCTGAACGTAGGGGACGCCGCGCATGTAGGTGGCGGCGGCAAATCCCGCGATGTCGCCAACGACTCCGCCGCCGAGCGCGACTACGATGGACTCGCGCGAGAAGTTGTTGGCCAGAAGAAACGTATAGATACTCATGCAGGTGTCGAGCGTCTTGAACGTTTCGCCTTCGGGAATTGCGAGGCTTTCGACCAGAAAGCCAGCATCGGTCAGCGCGGCGGCCACCGGCTCGCCATAGAGTTTGTTGACGCGACCGTCTGAGACCACCAGCACGCGCTCGAAACGCGTGCGTTCCGCAAGCGCCTTGCCCAGCTCCTGAAAGCCTTCATGGCCGATGAGAATGGGATAGGAGCGCTCGCCCAATTCCACGGATAAAGTTTCGGAAGGCATGGGTCCCTCCTTTGCCGATTCCTTGGCACTCAAACGCTGAATTGTCAGCGACTTCACCAGCCCGGCCAGTAGAAAGCCGACAGAGGACACCATAGGCGCGGGAAGGGCTGCGGGCAACCAAAATTTATTTGCAAGCGTATAGGGCGGGATGATACACGAAAAGCGACTCGAAGGGAAGTTTGTGAAAAATCGGCCTATTGCAACTTATAAAACCGGTGCAGGGAGAGGCAAGTGAGGTTTGCGTTTTTGACATTCCTGGCCTTGCTGTTCAGCCTCGCCGGCGGCGTGCTGACGGTTATCCAGTTTGAGAAGTCTCTGCCGGAGTATTTGAGTGCCGTTGTGGAAGCGCTCGGACCCCGCGTGCAATCGCTCTGGGTGTTGATAGCGGGCAACGCGGTGCCTGCGCTGTTGATCGTGTGGGCCTATGTGTCGAGTTTTCGTTTGCGCAAGCCGCGCCGGCCCACGTTCGGCCTTTATGTGCTGGGGCTGAGCCTGTGGTGGCTGATACTGGGATGGGCGGTGACGTTCATTGGTGCGGATGTGTTTTTCGAGATTCCCGTCGCTGACGGCGCAGGTGCAGCCGTCTTGGTTCTGGCATGCAGCCTCCGATGGATTGAGATTCTGCTGGGGAAGTTCTGTTTGGTTTTGGGCGATCTTCTCCTAAAAAGGGAGATGTGGCAGGGCGCGGCAAAAATGCTGGGAACGGCGCGCCGGTTTCTGCCGGCCAACGATCAAGCGGCACGCAAGCAAGGCCTTGCCTTGTATGAAATGGGCGAGGCCGAACAAGCGCTGGCGATTTTGGTGGAAGCCTACAAACGCGGCGAGCGCGACCCTCGGTTGGTGCGGACTCTGGCAGAGTCGGCCTTCTCGCTCGACGAGGAGCTGGCCGGCAGCGTGCTGGCCGACATGTTGAAACTCGACCCAAACAATGCCAAGGTCGGACGGCGGCTGGTCGAACTGCACATGCGTCACAACCGACCGGCCGAGGCGCTGCCGGTTCTGGAGAAGTTTTACGACTCCAACAACATCGAGGATGTCTGCCTGCTGGGCCGCCTCAACGCCGAACAGGGAAACGTGGATCGCGCGTTGCAACTGTCGCGGCGGGCGATGGACCTCGAAGGCCCTCCCTACCGGCGCACGCTGGCCGACTTGCAGGTGCTCACTATGCAGGCGCCCGACAATCCGGCGGTTCTCCAGACCCTGGCCGAGCTGAATGAAAAAATTAAGAACCGCGAAGAAGCGGTTTCATGGTATTTGAACCTGCTCGAAGTGCAGCCGGAAAACCTTGATGCGCGCCGCCGGCTGATCCGCCTCTATCGCGAGCTGGGCCGGCTCGATCAAGCGATGCCCCACTATCGAGCGCTGCTGCGGCAGGAACCGGATTCGGTGGAAGCCGTGCTCGAATATGGCCAGTTGCTCGAAGACCGCCAAGATTTCGACAAGGCGCATAAGGTATTTCAAGATTTTGCCGCTCGGCATCCGCAGGACACCCGCATTGCCTATCATTGCGCGGTAAGCCTGTTTGGCTTGGGGCGCATGAGCGAGGCCATCGAAATCTTGGAACGCCTGCGCGCGGAGGCGCCGGCATCCGAGCGCCCCCGCATTCAGTCGCTGCTGACCAAGATTCAGACCGCACAGGTGGAACATGAGCTGGAGGCGATGCGGCAGCAGGCGCACAAGGAAGGGGCGCCGCTGGACCTTCGCCTTGCTTATGTCGAGCGGTTGGTGGCCGCCGGTCAGGCAGAGTCGGCCACACGAGAGTTGGATGTATTGCTCGAGCAGCACCCGGAAGAAAAGCGGCGCGTGGTGGAGTTCATCGAGGGAATTCTCGGGCGCGGCGGCCAGCAGTTTGTGCTGCTGAACCTTCTGGCCGATATCTGTTTGAAGGACCGCGATTTTGACCGCTGCCACAGCCTCTATGAAATGATGTCAAGGCAGTCGCTGCATCCGGACGAGATTATGGCGGACGGATGCCGGCAGATCCTCCGGCAAAATCCCAACCATCTGCCGTCGCTCAAGAGTCACGCGCTGTTGCTGATCAAGGGCGGCCATCATCGGGAAGGGGCGCGTGTGCTCGCGAAGATTCTGGAGATTTCGCCGCCGGCGCGCGACGAACTGGTGCCCCAGCTGTTCGAGGTCTATTATCAGCTGGGCGATGCCGACCGCGCGATTCCCTACGGGGAGGAACTTCTGGCGCGCGATGCGCAAAACCTGAACCTCCATTTGCGATTGCGCGAGCTCTACGTGAAACGCGAGGACTACGCCGGCGCTATTCGGATTCTCCGCAGCGCGCTGCGGATTGCCCCGGAAAATCGCCAGCTGCAGGAGATGCTCGAAGAGGCCGAGATGCGGGTCAAAGAAAGCCGGCTGGATGCTATCAAGACGCAGTTGGAGGCTGAGCCCGACCAGCCGGTGCTGCTGCACGAGCTGGGGGACTTGCAGGTGAACTTTGGGCGGCTCAACGAAGCCATTACTGCCTATCAGCGCGCGTCACAGCAGGCCGAAGGCAACCTGCGGCAACTCTGTCTAATCAAGCTGTCGCACTGCCTGTGCAACAAGATGATGTATGATTTGGCCGATGAGACGCTGCGCGAGGTGGATGTACGCGAAAAAGACCCCGAGCATCTCGACGCCATCAAGCAGCACCTATATGAGGTTGGGCAGCTGTTTGAACAGGACGAGCAGTACGATCGCGCGCTGCAAATCTACAAAAAGCTGTTCAAGATAGACGCCGGCTACCGCGACATCGTCGGCCGGATCGAAGACTTGAGCCACCTCTCGCGATAACAGCATGCAATTCACGCCTTAGACCAACTTGCAGAAGCCGGGCAGCGGGTGCGCGAGCGGCTGTATATGCTCGGCGGGCACTTTGGACTGCGGCAGCCATGCTGCCGCTTTTCTTATCGTCCATTGTGAAAAGAAACGTTCGTTTTCCCGGAAAGGAGGCCCCGTTTGGCTGGTTTGAGCTCGCCGCAAAGCAAAGCGGCAGCATGGCTGCCGCACTCCAAAGCCCTAGCCAAACGCATACCATACTTGGACTCTGCGGTCCAGACATCCAGCCAATATGCGAAGAGATTCTCTAACTTCAAACCTCTTGCCTCTGGCCTTTTTGGTTGTGGCCAAAGGCCACCTTAGATACTTCCGCCGACGGTCTGGCTTTTGCAAACAGCTCGCCCGCTTGCATTATCCGCCACAACACCGACTGTTTGGTGACCGGCTGCTCCAAAACGATTTCCCGCTTTTTTGACCACGCTGCGGTGAGACATGCGGGTTAAAGCTTACGCGGTTCAGTTAAGACAGCGCGGAACGCAGGAATGTGCGTTTTACAAGCGTTTGCCGGCGCATTTTCAACGAAAACTCCTTAAGTGAACCGTATCGGGGTTAAAGCGCCGGCGGGCCGCCGGCGGTCCGACTTCTGCAACAGCCTATGTAGTCTCTATTATGTCCTAGCGATAGACGTCGCCGGCAAACATGCTTTCGATAAAGGCATCGTATTCGCGCTGGTGAGCCAAGGCTTCGTCGCGCCGGTGAACGACGACCGTGTCGGCGAGGTTCTGGCAATAGCCGCAGCGCTCGCAGGTGGTGGCTTCGCATTCGCACGTTTTGAAAAACTCGAGGAAGCCGTCGAGTTTGCGATTGTCTATCTGGATCAGATCGGACATGGAGAATTCGAGCATCTGCCCGACGCGAAGGACTTTCTCCATGTTGATGTGCTCGGGCTGGTTGAAATACTCGAAGCAGGGGGCCACGTAGTTGTCGCGGTTGGGCAGCGAGAGCAGGTCGAGCAGGTTGCCGTCGTAGCGGCGGCTGGCATAGGCGCGGGTGTGATGGAGAAGCGCGCGGGTGTTTTTGAACCGCTCGACCACTTTGAACCGACGGTAGCCGATGGCCTCGTATTCGGCAAGGTCTTCGGGGCGAATCCAGCGGGCTTTGATAATTTCGACGGGATTGGAAAACCGCTCACGAGTGCAGCAGAAGTGCGGCAGCTGCAGGTAGCAATGCGAGCGGCGGAAGTGTTCCTGCGAGGCGTGTCCGTCGGAAATGACGTGATCGGTCATGGCCGGACAGGGCCACATGCAGCAGGGATTGACGATGAGTTCGAGTTCGCAGGCGACGGCCTCGCGGATGGCGCGGAGCATGCGGAAATTGCGGTTGAGGTTTTCGTCCACAATGATTTCATCAGCACCGAGGTCTTCGTAGCGGCGGGCCATCTGGGCGTTGTTGACGCGGGCAACGGTCGAAACTTTGATTTTCAGGTTCGGCGCATAGGTCTTGACCATGCGGAGCATGAAGGGGGTGCCGACCGTGGCGGTGTCGCAGCCGATGCCGGCGACCCACTCGATCAGTTCGACAATGCGCGCAAAGCCCTCGCGCGAGTATTGAAGGTTGCCAAGGCTGAGCGCATTGAGCAGGTAGTTGAATTTGATCCCATGAGCATGGCATGCGGCGACGTAGTCGGCGACCTGCTCGCGCGTGACTTGGGGAAGAAGAAACCCGGGGCGGGGTCCGCCGACGGCGTCGAACGCCAGCTTGCCGTAGAGTTCTTCGACAACGCCGGTTTCAGCCAGCGGCCGAAGAAGCGCTGTGTCCCAGTTGGTTGATACTCGCAATTTCATAGAAACTCCCTTTCCGGTGCAAACCGTTCAAACCGATAAGATTCTGCCGTAGGCCGGACGGAAAAGCAAGTGTGTCTCTCGAAAGGGCTTTTGGGGGGTGCGATTTCCAATATTTTCAAGATAATGAATTTCCATCCGTTCTTTGTCCTGTGAACCCCGCAAATCCCGTCAAAAAACCGGCTTCTCTTTATTCATACTCGACGTGACAGAGTTGGCCGCGGCAGTAGTCCGGGATGTCATCGGCGAGAAAACGGCGCCGCATGTCTTGGGCAATCTCGCTGTTCCAGACTTTCATAAACGGCTCGTGCAAGAGACTGCCGAATGCGACTTTGGCCCAGCAACACGGCCAGAGCAGACCGTTTTCGTCTATGTAGGCCCACCACCACGGATTGGTACATTTTTGCATGAGGTGGCGGTGGGGGCGGCTGCGGCCGGCCGCAGCGGTGCGCGGACCGGCTTCGCCGGTGCTTTCAAGCAGATTGCGGATGGGCATGGTCACGACATAGGCAATGCCGAGCCTTTGCGCTTCGCCTTCGCCTTCGGCGATCATCCGGCGAAGCAACGGAACATGGTAGGTCAGTTCCTCTTTCCGAACTTCAGGATCGTCGTTGTACTTAAGTTCGAGCATTTGAACGTAGATTTCCGGAATGCCGTGTTCGGCGGCAAACAGAACCATGTCGGGCAGGCGCTCGATGTTGCGGAGCATATAGGAAGCGGCCAGCGTGATGCGGGGGACGGGCGAGTCGAGGCGCTGTTTCCATTCGTGGAGAAGGTGGATGCCTTCGACGACTTGGTCGAGGCGCGCACCGACGCGCATGGCCGCATAGCGCTCCGGGTCGGTTTCCTCAATGGAGATTTTCACGTGCTGGACGCGGGAACGGACGATCTGCTCGGCCCACTTCGGCGTCAGAAGCGTTCCTGCGGTTGTCATTGTGAGATTGTTGCAACCGAGCCGCTGGTGGGTTTCGAGAATGCGGCCCAGTTGGGAAAAGAGGAAGTTTTCACCGAAGGGTGTGAGGTCGAACGTCTCGGCATAGGGCATGAGCGCAAGGACCTGTTCGAAAACGGGTGGAGGCATTTCGCGGTCGAGGCGCGTTTTCCGACGGGCGTGTTGTTCGCGCACCGATTCAACAGTTCGCATGCAGAAGAAGCAGCGAAGGTTGCATGCCATGGTTGAGCCGACTTGGATGAAGCGGGGGTAGGAATCGAGGCGGACGCGTCCGTGGTAGAGTTCGCGCTGATTAAGGGCGGTGTTCCAGCGCTGCTTGTCGCGCGAGACGGCGCGGAGCAGACGCAGCCGTGCGCGCTTGACAGCGCGGCCGGCTGAGCGGACAGATGCGGGCAGGAGCGAAAGCCCTTTTTCGAGAAAGAACCCGGACATTCGTTTATCTTCGGCGGCCACGTGGCAATCCAAAACGCCAAGTTAGCCTTCCCAATGGGCGCGTTCGGCAGGCGTTTCCGGTTCTTGGGGCGGCGGCATCGGCTGTGGTGCCGGAGCGGCCTCTCGCAGGGAACCTTCGAGGCCTTTGGCCAGAGTCTCGGCGGTGGCGACATGATACTTGCCGCCGTCCTTTTCAAGTTTGGCGGCGATCTCCGCAAGTGTGTGGTGTTTTGGGCGCACGGGCGGAGGCATGCGTTCAAACTGAAGTTTAATGTTGCGGATAAGACGCTCGGGCTGAAAGGGCTTGGTCAGATACAACGAGGCGCCAAGGCTGTAGCCGTATTTTTGTTCACGCGCACTGGCTTTGGCCGACAGGAAACAGACCGGCGTTTTCGCCGTCAGGGGGTTCCGTTTGAGAAACTCGATGATCTGGTAGCCGGAGATTCTCGGCAGCATGATATCGAGGATAATCAAGTCTGGCTCGAACAGTTCGACGGCATAGCCAACATCGGCAGCGTTTTCGATGCAGAGCACGTCATATTCAGCGGCCAGTTTGAGCCGCAGCAAATTCAACACATCTTTGTCGTCATCAATAACGAGAACTCGCCAGCGGGGATTGCCCATGAGAGATTCTCCTCGGCCGGTCAGCCCCAGTGCACGAAAGATGCGTCGGATCCAGCTGCCGGTCTTCCAACCCGTATGGCCTCCTGCCGCTTGTGCCGCCTGTAGGGCCATGGCTTTCATCGCGGTTTGCCCAGAATGCTGCAAGTCAAGGCACTTCCAACGTTTGTCCTCCGGACAACAAAGCGCACAGGCTTTTGGCCCCCATCGCCTCCATGCGGCAAAGATTATGCTGGAAGTGAAAGATGGAAATCAAGCGCCAACATGCGATAAGAACAATTTTCCCCTTGACTGGCCTGTTTGGCTTGCAGCATAAGCGGTTCTGACATTTGATTCGTCCTCGCAGCAGGTTTCCGACGTTTGGACGAAGAGGGAAGGCCGTGAAAATCGGCCGCGAAGCCGTCGCTGTGATCGGGTACGAACGCCGAACACGCCACTGGTCCGATTGCGGGCTGGGAAGGCTCGGTCAGTAGGATGACCCGTCAGCCAGAAGACCTGCCTGCTGTGAACTCCGTCACGCTTCTTCGGTGCTAAGAAGTGGAGTCTGGATGCAGCGCATTCCGCCCCATCTTCAGCCGAAGATGGGGTTTTTCTTTCTCGCGGGCGCAGCCCTGCGCGCAGGTTGCCCCCGTGAGTGCGTGCTGAGCAGTTGTGGCGGTAGGACGACACATTTACTTTCAGGAGGTGACCGCCATGGCTCGGTCGCACGTCTTGCAGGGACTATCCCTGCGCAGTTTCTGTGTTCTGCTTTGTTTCATCCCTGTCGCCAAAGGCATGGCGCTGGATATCTCGTTCACCACGCATCCGCCCGGTTACGTTGCCGGGCGCCTGCCGCTGGGAACAGGGAATTCAGCCCATGCTTTGGCCCGTGACCCGGAGAACGAGAACTACATTTATGCAGCGGGCTTGTTCGACGGCGTTGCGCGTATTGTCCGCATCAATTTGTGGACGGCTGCGCGAACAACGGTTTTCGTTTTGCCCACAAGCATCACGGTCAGCGGCTTTGCCGTGCTACACTCGCGCGCATTGTTTATCTCGGACGCTTGGCACGACAAGATTTTCCGGCTACATGACAAAAACCCGCCCGACGGCGACTTCAACGATCCCGGCGAGGTCTCCGAACTGATTCAGCCGATCTATCGAAATCCCGGCGGCGACTGGACGGGCACCACTGTGTTCATCATCCCGTCCGACAACAGCCGGCTGACGCTCAAGGCCGGCACGGTTTTGTTTCAATCCGAAGACGGCGGCACCACTCAAGGCGAAGTGCTGGCCGTGGCCAATGCTCTTACCACGCCAACCTATGTTCCCCCGTATCGCCGCTACTTCTGGGGCTTCAACTACGGAGGTGGGCTCGGCCTCGACGCGCAGGGGCGGCTTCTGGTAGCCTCGTCCTTCTGGCCGGATACGGGCAAAGTCTGGATTTGCGAGGACCTCGACGGAAACCGGGAGATCGGTCCGGGCGAGTCCAACATTCTGGTCCCAAGAGTCCATCCCACGACAGAATGGGCAGGTCTGTCCGCGCTGGCCGTGGACTCTTCCGGCCGTGTGTATTCGTCCGTCGGCTGGGGGTTTGGCAATTCCGCCCAAACGGACATACGGACATTTACCGTGCCTGCTAATCCTCTTCAAACGACCGCAACGGTTTCGACATTCGCTACACTGAATTCGCCCTATTTGTCGGCCGTAATCTTTAATAGCACGACGCGCTCCTTTGCTCCGGGTGCGGTCAACGGCGCATTCATGATTTTGTTGGGCTTCGATCCCTTTTATGGGGACGTGGACTACCTGCTGACGTTGCGTCCTGACGGACCAAGTCTTGCGGTGCGGCGGTGGTCGCAATACAAGTAAAATGAACTGGCAAAAACGAAATCGGATTTGCGCTGCATGGCTTATTGCTCTACTGGCGCTCGGGGAGAGGGTCGGTGCTGACACCGACTTTCTCCCCGAAGAGCGCGTGACCACCAGCGATACCATTCACTTTGAGATGTCGCGCAATCCGAATCATGCCATGGCCGTCGGCCCGGACGGTGCCGTGCACCTAGTCTTCTGGAGCGGCGTTCTCGACGTCTCTCCCGCAAATCCAAGTACTGTGTGGTATTGCCGCCGCGATCCAGTGTCAGGCCGCTGGTCGGCCCCAGAGATTGTGGATGACTCCTATACTTCGATGGGTGTGCGCTTGGGCGGCCGCCATCCGTCGTTGGCGCTGGCTGCCAATGGTACGGTTCGGGTTTTCTGGCACGATTACAGGCATTGTGTTTCTTCCCTGCGCTGGATAAACAACATCGAACTGTACATGGACAGCCGGCCACCCCATGGCTCATTTTCTGGTGCAGATATTCGCCTGACACAAACAGCCGCGCTGCATGACGGCGACAACGGCTATGTTCCACAAGCCGTCATGTATACGAACGGCGAGATTTTTCTTGCTTGGTACGACTACCATTATAACCGGAATCTTGCCGACCTTTTTCTCGCGAAGAGCAACCCACAGGGAGACTTTGCCGCGCCTGTTCCGCTGGCTGCCGCGCGGCTGACCGATGTGACGCAACGCGGCAATTCCATTTCCTACACTCTGCCGGACATCGCGGTGGATAGCTCCGGTGCCGTGCATATTGTCTGGACACGCGACAATGCGGCTGGCTACGGAGTTTTCTATGCGCGGCGCGGTACAACCGGCTCGCTGGCTTCGCCGCAGATGCTTTCGACCGGTGCGGCAACTTTTTTTGATCCGCCGCATATTACCTGCTCACCACAAGGCGATGTCTTTGTTGCCTATACAGAATATGGGACACCGGCAAGTGGCGCTTATGTTCAGCGGCTCCGCGCAGGGTGGGCAACTTTTGATCCGCCAGTCAAAGTAACTTCCGTCCAGTCCAACCAAAAACACGCCGACCTGAAAACAGATTCAACCGGTATGCTGCATCTTGTATGGGTGGACGAACGAACCGGGCGCGCCGAAGTTTTCTACGGCCGCTTTAATCCCACAACCAAAACCTTGGTGGAAGAGATAAAAGTCAGCACCGGCCCCTCGGACTCCGCGCGTCCCTGTATCGCGCTTGGCCCAAATAACCGCATTCATATTGTATGGACGGACTACCGGCATGGAATGGGCCAGATTTACTATCGCACCAATACTCCGCGAGCAGGCGCAAAACCAACGTGGCTCCTATATCGGTAGTTGCGGGTCCACAGTTTTGTCTGCCGAGGAGAATGCATATGGATGGCCAATCTGAAATCCTGAAAGTACAAAACCTCTCTGCTGCTTATAATGGAAATAAAGTATTATGCGGCATATCGTTCAATCTTAGCGCAGGGGACTTTTTGGTGGTCGCCGGACCCAATGGTGCGGGTAAGTCCACGTTGTTGCGTCTTTTAGCGGCCCTAATAAAACCTTTGGACGGCGAAATTACATTATTCGGTAAACCACTAAGCTCTTTTTCTCGACGGGCATTGTCAAAAAAGGTCGCACTTGTCTTTCAAGGTTTCTCCTTTCCTTATGACTTTACTGTTTCCGAAATCGTCTCGTTGGGGCGGACGCCGTTTATTTCCCGCTGGATGCCTTTGTCGCGCGAAGATTTATCGCTTATTCGCGAGGCAATGGAACTGACAGATACATGGAAATTGCGCGATCGCTCATTTTTTGCGCTTTCCGCCGGCGAGCGCCAGAGGGTTATACTCGCAAAGGCTTTCGCTCAACAACCCAGCATTCTCCTTCTCGATGAGCCGGCAACCCATCTCGATATTCATCATCAAGTCAGCGTTTTCAATATCCTCTCCCGAATCAATCAGCAGAAAAGAACAACTATCATTTGTATCACACACGATTTGACTCTTGCAGCACAATACACCGACCATTTTCTTTTCCTTTCAGCAGGGCATATTATCGCTGAAGGTTGTGCCCCTAATATAATCAGAAAACCATTGATTGAGGAACTTTTTAAAACGGCTGTTTATGTAGGGACCTTGCCGCAAACCGAACGACCATTTATCTATCCGATCAGAAAGAATATTAATTATTCATAGTAGTGCTTATCCTGTTGATAAAGTGGAATAGGTGGCTAAGTTTTTATTTACAAATATTGTAGCGACGAATGTGTATTAGGCGTTGTTTTGAGACCAATGCGTAAAGATTTTGAAAAAGGACGGCCTTGTTTTTGGTTTATTTAGAGTTTTCCGGATTTATATGCAGGATCTGTGGAAATCATTAGCCAAAGGTAAAAACAATTCTTTCAAGCATCTTTGTTCTTTATCTAACAGCGGAAAGCAAAAAATCATCCACAGAGATTTCCACAAGGAAGCCACATTTCTTTTGTTTTGCTTTATGTGGCACAAGTTGTTTTATTTCAGTGTTCTTTTTACTGTCGAAAAAAGAAAAGCCCATTTCCTGCTTGTCGTTTTCCACAAATAGCTCATTTTGCATTGTTTTTGGTGTTTTTTCAAAAAAGAAACAACCGCCAGCCCGGAAGCATATTGCTAGTTTTGCATAAACCGCTTCTTTTGCAGCTTGACTTGCTGCCGGACACCTTCCTTTTTCTACATAGATGGTCTTAGCGAACCTATGGCCTGAAAGGGTTTTTCGCTATGTCCATGCCTTCAAGTGCAGAACGCCGCAGAGCAAAGCGCAAGAATATCTCGCTTGCTGTCAGGGTAAAAGTGCCTCTTCCGGAAGGCGGAAGCGCAACGCTTGTGGCGAAAGCCAATATTGTCAACTTAAGCCAGTCAGGTGTCGGCCTAAGGCTTCACTCCCTCCGAAGAGAACATGTTCCCTTGCTTACAAAAGCAAGACGCAAGTGCATTTTGTACTGCGACTTTCCCGGCAGCAAGGAACCAGTTGTGCTTCGAGGCGATATTACATGGATGGATATAAGAATTGATACGACTCCATCGGCCGCGTATTTAGGCGTGCGCCTCGACCCTGACGGCCAAGAAGGTATCCAGCGACTCGAGCAATTTCTCTAAAGCATAGGCGAGAAATGTTCTGCACAACTAATTACGCAGCAAGATCCCAAGGAAATAGTGTTTTATGAGCGCCCAGCCGGATCTCTGGATCGCGCGCATGGTGCAGACGCATCGGATGATCGAGCCGTACGAGCCGGCACAGGCGCGGAGCGGGGTAATCTCCTTCGGCGTGTCGTCATATGGTTATGACATGCGTTTGGCGGATGAGTTTCGAGTGTTCGTGCCCCCGGCGGGCGCGCGCTTGGACCCGAAGGAGTTTCATGCCGAGTGGTTTATTGAACAGCGCGGGCCGGTGTGCGAAATTCCAGCCAATAGTTACATTTTGGGGCGCAGTCTCGAATATTTTCGGATTCCGCGCGATGTAATAGGCTTGTGCTTCGGCAAGTCCACCTACGCGCGGTGCGGCGTAATAGTCAACGTAACGCCCCTAGAGCCGGAATGGGAAGGCTACATCACAATGGCAATCAGCAACACAGCACCCGCGCCGGTAAAGGTGTATGCAAACGAGGGGGTCGCGCAGGTGGTATTTTTTGCAGGGAAATCGGTTTGCGGGATTTCTTACGCGGACAAAAAAGGCAAGTACCAAGGACAGCAGGCCATTACGGCGCCGCGAATTGAGACGAGCAACGAGACGCGATGAAGGTGGTTCTGGGCTTGGATGAAGAGAGCATCCTTCTCTCCGCCGCACACAACTCACATCACAATTTGCTTTTTCTCACCTGATCGTACGCCAGACAGAAAGAAGCATAGAAGTCTTTGAGGATGTTCAGTTCCCATTCACTGAGGGTGCCTGCCTTGAAGGATGCTTCCACGTCCTCGAACATGGCGCGCAGTTGGCGGCCCATGGATTCGAGTTTTTCGTTGTCAAGCTTGGCCAGCGTATTGCGGCAATACAGGAGCCATTGTTCTTGGCGAATGGTTGACGTTCCCGCTGCGGGCGAAGGGCTCTGTCGGCGTATCCCGCTGACTTTTCCCCCTTCGACTTCTTCTTGAAGACTTTCCAGCCACTCGCCGAATTCATCCTCGCCGGCCATAGATTCACCTGTCGAGGGTTCTGCGGCAAGCGGACTATCGTGCAGCAAGGCCTGCAATTCGCGAAGCCGCTCGTGGAGGGGATTGTAGATAAGACCGAAAGTAACAGCGGTTTCTACAGTGGTACGGTCGCCGCGTTCGAGCGCCAGTTCGGCGGCTTGGAGCGCTTCGCCGACGGCCTCGTTGATACGATGGGTCTGGCTGAGCAGGCGGGCAAGGAGCATGTGGACATCGGGTTCGTTTGGGCAAAGTTGAAGCACTTCGCGCGAGTCTTTAATGGCCTCTTCTATTTCGCCGCGCTCCATCAGTTGGTCAATAACCCATTTGAGATGCTCGGCGGCTTCTTTATGGCGGCCGAGGCGCGAGAACAGGTACGCCATCTGGCGGCGGACGCGCAGGTCCTGCGGTGAGAGCATGACAAGAATATTATAGATGCTCAGTGTTTTATCTACTTGGTTCTTGCAGGCGAAATCCTCGGCTGCGGTCAGATACTCCTTGAAGCCGCGGTCGCGCTGGCCCATTTCGAGATAGAGGGCGGCCAGTTTGCAACGGGTGATCTCATCGCGGGGAGCCAGACGGAGTGCTTCCTGAAGAAGGGCGGCCGCCTCCGTCAATTTCGACTCGGCGATCAGGCGATCGGCCTGAGCGACCAACTGGCGCTCGGGATGGCTCTCCTCGGTGTATTGCCGGATGGCCTCGGCTACGGGAACGTTCCAGTAGAGAGCCAGCAGCTCGACCAGCAGGCCGCCGCTGTGTGCAGGGCAACTCTTGTATTGACACACGAAACGGTTGCGATGTTTTTCGAGAATCAGGGAGCGGCGAACTTGGTCCTTATGGATAGGACAGAACAAACGAAGCGTTTCGCCTTCTTCACTGATGGCCTCATCGCCAAAGCCCATTCGGTGCAGAACGGCGCGCGGATTCAATCGGTCGTTGAAGAGAATAGCTTCGGGAGAGAGTTCTTCGCCCATGATGTTCTGCCCCCTCGGGTGCGGCGCAAAGCGTTTGAGGCCCTTTTGGGTTGATCTTTTCGGCGGCCAAAAAAATCGAATACCAAAGAAGGCATTCTGCCGCACAACATTTGGCATATCGAAAGCATCGCATGGATTATGGAACAAGTCGGCCGATAGCGTCAACAAGAAGTTCTGCGTGCGGCTCTGCGGACGTGTTTAGACCGCACGCAAAGACGCCAATACAGCCAAAAGAGCCATGGATGCTTTTGCAACGGGGTCATAGGCCGGAGAACAGAAAGCTGCGTTTTTGGGAGGCAAATGGAAATCAAGGAAAGATTTGCAACTCGGTGGCTTTGCGCGAAGCCGGGTCTTGAAATAGCGGGCGCGCCCACAGGCGTTCGGCGTGACCTAAAAAAAACAGCAGCACGCAGGAAAAGTATCGCGCTTTTCCCGTGCCGGTGCCGCATCGAGTTCCTGTCGGCAAGATGTTATTTTCCGGCCGGAGTTCCAGTGTTCTTGCGTCCGTCGAGAATGAGACGCGTAACTTCGAACCGCCCGACGCGGTGTCGGAATTGAACAATACGCTTGCCGGTTCGAAGCGCTTCCTCGCGCTCATGCTCGTCGAAGCTTTCCGGCCAGTAGATCGGTTCTACGTGGGTAGTCATCGGGTCGCCTTTCTGCTCAACAGCACTGGGATGTTGTCAACGGGAACGAGAGATGTCCGATCCGAATCGTCGCAAGTAATGGGCCTCCTTATTCTTAGATTTTACCTAGTTGAGGATCTTGCCCAACGCAGTCGGCTGCGGACACGGTACGATCCGAGCCGCAAGGTAATATGTAGCGGCGGGCCAACCGTGGGCGTCAAGAACTTTTTTAATAAAACAAGGCGTTCGGGTGCATCTCCCGAAATCGGGAGAACATCATTTGATCATGCTGAGGCCGTATTGGGGCAGAAAGGGCGAAAAGGAAAAGGTCTGAGGCGGCGCCCTTGTAACTATACACAAATCGGCGGAGGCTTTGGACTGCGGCAGCGGTTCGCGATCTTCGGCTCGCAGATTCTCCTTCGGCGCGCTTGACGCTCTGTGTCAAGCTGTGTTGAATTAGGGTTGGGTGTTTTGGCTGCAGTCCATTCGTTTTCCGTGCACTTGTTTGTTCAAAGGAGTTATCATGGACCGACGCGCATTTTTAACTGGTATGGGAGCAGCGGCCATTACGCTTCATGGTTCGGCCTCGCCTGCTCCGCGAAAAAAAGAAACCCTCCCGCCGAATTTCATTGTGATCTTTTGCGACGACCTCGGCTATGGCGATCTCGGCTGTTATGGTGCGACACAAATCCATACCCCGCGCATTGACCGGATGGCCGCTGAAGGGACGCGCTTCACAGACTTTTACGCCGCCGCGCCGCTTTGCACACCCTCGCGCGCCGCCCTTCTGACCGGCTGCTATCCGCGCCGTGTCGGACTCCATCAGTGGGTGCTTCGGCCCAATGCTGTTACCGGGCTTCATCCGGATGAGATTACTCTTGCTGAATTGCTGAAAACCGCCGGCTATCGTACCGGCTGCATCGGCAAGTGGCATCTGGGATTTTTGCCACCGTTTCGCCCGACACGTCAGGGCTTCGATTATTACTTTGGTCTGTATCACAACCTCGATGACGTCGAGACCGTGTATTTCAAGGATGTCGGGGGTACGCCGCTTCTGCGCAACGACGCGGTGGTCAAGCGCGCACCCGACCCGGGCGAACTCACGGAGCTATATACGGAGGAAGCCGTGCATTTTATCCGCGAGAATCGCGACCGCCCGTTTTTTCTCTATCTGTCCCATCACACGCCGCACCTGCCGCTGGGCGTTTCGGCGCGGTTCAAAGGCCGGTCAGCCGCGGGCCTCTATGGCGACGTGATTGAATGTCTCGACTGGAGCACGGGCGTGATACTCGATCTGCTGCAGGAATTGCGGCTGGACAGCCGAACGCTCGTCGTATTCACGTCGGACAACGGGCCCGTGCTCAAAGCCGGCGGCTCGGCCGGGCCGCTTCGGGGCAGCAAAAACACTGTCTTCGAAGGCGGCCTGCGTGTTCCCGGTATCATATGGGGACCAAGCCGCGTCGCTTCCGCAAGGGTTTGCCGCCAGCTGGCTACAACCATGGATCTCTATCCGACATTTGCCCGAATGGCCGGCGCAACCCTGCCCGCAGACCGCACCATTGACGGCCGCGACATCGGGCCCCTGCTGACGCCAGATCCTGCCACCGCCCCGCCCGGTTCGCCCCACGAGGCCTTCTTCTATCATGACGGGCAAGGTGTTCTCCGCGCTGTGCGCAGCGGGCGATGGAAGCTTCATCTCGGCCCGCCGCCGGCGCTGTATGATCTGGAGACCGATCGTGCAGAAAAAAACAACACCGCCGATGCCAATGGCGATGTTGTTGGCCGCCTTGCCAAACTTGCCGCAGAGTTCGACGCGGAACTGAGTCGAAACGCCCGTCCCGTTGGGCGCGCGGAAGCCGACCCCGACTGGCCGAGCGGCCGGAAATGACGCGAACTACTAATCGGGCCACTGATACGGCTGCACCCATGCCAAAAAACCCAATACCGCGCAAGGCGTATTGGAATCTGAGAAATTTAGGAGCAGGCTTACAGGAAAGGAGTATGACGCCATGAAGACAAAGGGCACAGGCGTTTGGCTGTTGGGCATCGCAGCCGCCGTCGGCGCGGCCGGTTCGCGCGCAGCGCTCAAGGACACGCAGGAGCCGACTTACTATGTTCACCCCATAGGGCACGTCCGCATAATCGGAGAAAAGACCGTGATCGAAATTGAGGAAAAATACCGCGACGCCTTGCTGGGATTGGACGGGTTCTCCCATGTGCACGTGCTTTGGTGGTTCCACCAAAACGACACACCTGAAAAGCGGAGAATCCTGCGCGTTCATCCGCGGGGCAATGTCGAAAATCCGCTCACGGGCGTGTTTGCCACTCGCGCGCCCATGCGGCCCAATCCCATCGCGCTGACCGTCTGCAAAATCGCCGCCATCGAGGACTGCCGAATCCATGTCGAAGGTATGGATGCTTTCGACGGCTCGCCCGTCCTTGATCTCAAACCCTACGTTCCGACCGACCGAATTGCCGAACTGCGCGTTCCGCAATGGGCAAAGAAAGGCGGGTCTTGCGGAAAACCACAGAAGTAGCAGCCGCATTCCACGCGGCCGCCTAGCGCGCCGAGCGTCCGGCCTCCGGTTTGGCGATAGGACACTCGAATACCCACAAACCTGTTTCCGTATCGGCAACAAAAACCAGCCCGCCCGCTCGCACCACGCGCCGTGCCTGTCGTGGCCGCTCCGACATGCCTATCGCTCGAGGCGATGCCCCGTCGCTTGCGTCCAACATCACCAGACCTTTCTCAGCCGCTGCCAAATAGACTGTATTGCTCCAAACATCCACACCCTGCGCGTAGGCCTGCGCCCAGTAGCCCATCGCCTTCGGCAGCCGCGGATTGCCGACGTCCACAATCTGCAGTCCGCCATCACCGGCAGCCAGATAGGCGCGATTGGCCGCAACACACACATCATAGGCAAAACCGGGCAGATCGCACGAACCCACCACAC
>JAOAGV010000086.1 GCA_026415575.1 Candidatus Sumerlaeia bacterium | reverse complement strand
ACATGGCGATGTTCTCCCTGCATTGCCGGTGATTTGCAATTCACAGGAAAACATCTCATGCGAAACCGCCGTTCTCGCAATTCCGTTGGAAACCCTTGCGCCCCCTTGGGTCGTGCGCGGGGTTCCGCGAAAAAAATCCCGCGGCGGCAAGGGACGGCATACAAGTCCGAGGTGCTTGCAAAAAGCCACCGCCTTGATATTCTCGATTCAAGAGATACTTGACAGACCGACCGCAACAAAGCCAAGCCTCGATTGAAGTTGACCACGTTTTCCATTTCGTCACGCCGCACACCGTCTGACGCAAGTCCAACGGCAGGGGGTGTTCAACACGTATGGGTATAACGTCAACAGCCAGATGACCAACGCCTACGATTCGAACGTCTGCATGATCTTCAACGACGACGAGTTGATCCCGTGGACTCGGCGCTTCGACCCAAAGCCGTGGCGAAGGCCGCGCCACGAAAAGGCGATCAGGAACTGGTCGAGGCACTGAGGTTCAGTTCCGTTCCCCACCATGCCGAGTCGCAAAGGCAATTTGCGCGTCGCGCAATCTTCACCGACCGATATGCACGAGATCAAATCGCCGGGGCAATGGAACGCGGGATGGTTCACCGCAGAGAGGAGGGAAAACATGCTTGGGTCACGGAACAAGGAGCGAAGGGAATTCCGTAGGGAACGGGGGCACACTCCTCAAAGAGTGTGCCCCCGTTCCCTACCTTCCGTTCCCTGGTTTGTGTAGCTTGGGCGGGGCGAACTTGGCGGCGCCCACGACCATCGGCACGAGCCACCAAGAAAACAATCCGTTCATTACGGGGCAAGTCACCACGGGCAGTAGAGGATGACTGTTTCCTTCGACCCCGGAATTAGGGCCATCCACCGCGACAGAAGGTCCCATCAGGCCCGAAGCAACGGCAAAATCCTCACGCCGCGCTTTCCCCGCAAAGTCCCTGATCCAAAAACCTTCTATCGCGAGTGGCAGTTGCGCAAGTGCAAGTTGCTTCGAAAAATTATTTTCTTGACAAATATGGAAAAAAATTTAGCGTTTATTTTTACGTGAATCAGATTTGGAAACAGCCTACTAAAAAGGCAATTCGGGGACAAATTCCGAGCCAGTCTACTATTAAAGGCGACGATGGTGAGGGAGTTCTTCCGCTGTATCCGATTTTTTGTACTAGCCCGCCATTGTGCGCCAAAATCCAGATTGTGGCTATGGAAATCACCCTCTTCGAGAAAGCACATGCATATGCGGTACGGATTATGGGTGTGTCACGAAGGGTTTTCGGCAGTCTACATTTGACCAAGGAGGTTGTCCCATGGCGCGAGGTGATCACCTGCGAGTATGGCGTGGTTGCTATTATCATCACGGCATCGAAGTGGAAAATGGAAAAGTTGTGCATTTCATCGGCGAACCGCTCTCCAAGAGCAACGCAAAAATCCGGCAAACGAGTATGGAGGTTTTCCTGAAAGGCGGTGAGAAAGAAGTCGTTGAGTATTCGAAGAGCGATCCACCGGGTGTGGTTGTCCGCCGCGCGTTGTCGCGGCTTGGCGAATCCGGCTACGACTTGTTCTCGAATAACTGCGAGCACTTTGCCCGCTGGTGCAAGACGGGCAAGCATGAAAGCGAGCAGGTCCGCGCTGCAACGGCAGGCGCTGGCGCAACTGTGGGCACGGGCGCTGCCGTCTATGGGTCTATCGCAGGAGTCTCCGCTGCCGGGGCTGTGCAAGGACTTTCCGCGGCGGGCGTGATGTCAGGCTTGGCGGCCATCGGTCCCGGTGGTGTTGTTGGCGGCATTGCAACTCTTGCCTCCGCACCGGCAATTTTCACAAACATTGCCGTCAGGAGCGTCTTGAAAGACGACGAGGCTCTTGCCCAGCCGGAGAGAAATGCACGAACGGCCGGCAGAGTTGGGGGAATGATCGGAACTGTCGCCGGAGCGGCCGGTACCATTGGGACGATATCTGCATCGGGAACTGTTGCCGGACTCAGTGGTGCCGGAATATCGAGCGGGCTTGCCGCGATTGGCGGAACCGTGGGTGGCGGAATGGTGGCAGGCACTGCTATGTGTATTGTTGCGCCGGCAGCAGCAGCCGTGGCCGGCGCTTTTTTGTTATACAAGCTTTGGAAATGGTTCGAATAAAAGATGCTTCTGTTTGTTCCCCGGGGGAGGAAGAGAACGATGGCTGGAAAACTCAAGACGCGACCAGGCATTGTGACCGACGCCCCAGAGAAGCTAACGTAGCCTTTGGCCACAGCCAAAGAAATGCGCATAGGGGCATATGAACAGGGAAATTGGATTTCTGCGTGCGGTTTTTTCCAGCCCGGAAAGGTCCAATGAAGTTTCGCTATCTCATGGCATAGATACGGTCCTGAAAGAGCCATCTAATCTAGCCCAAGGAAACGCCGCATGGGATACACAAATATGATCGGCCCTGAAAGGGCCAACGAATCCAGCCCAAGCCAACGCCTTGGAAAAATCGCAATCGAGGTTTAAAAGCCATGAAAGGGCGCTCTGGCGTTAGCCGTAGCTGTAGATAGGGCGCCCTTTCAGGGGAAAGAAAAACCGTGCCATCGAGAAGCGAACGATATGTAAGCGCGTGCACCGGAGTTAGAGTGGCTCTGGCAACGATCTACGCATCTTGGCGGGATGTTTAGACAAAAGAGTTCAAAAGCCCAACTGAGGGCGGCGATTTTGAAGAAAATCGGCTAAATTCGTGGACAGTCTATTTAAAGACGATTATGGCGAAAGAGTCCTTTCATGACACCAGTGAAATTTGGTGGACTGTCCCCGATTTTACGATCCGTCCTAATCTTCTTTTCTCGTGCGTTTCAATCCCTCGCGCAAGTCGCGGCTGGCGCGCAGCGAGCAGAACTTTTCGCCGCACATCGTGCAATAGGGGGCGGCGGAGAAGGATTCGTTGGCGCCGACGGCATGGTCGTGCATGGCGCGCGGGCGTTCGGGGTCGAGGGCGAGGGCAAACTGCGTCTCCCAGTCGAAGTCGAAACGTGCGCGCGACATGGCGTCGTCGCGCGCTCGCGCGTCGCGCCGGCCGCGGGCAATGTCGGCGGCGTGGGCGGCGATTTTGTGCGCAATCACGCCTTCCTTGACGTCTTCGATGTCGGGCAGCCCCAAGTGCTCGCGCGGCGTAACGTAGCACAACAGTGCCGCGCCCGCCCATGCGGCCAGTGCACCACCGATGGCCGAGGCGATGTGGTCGTGGCCGGCGGCGACATCGGTGACCAGCGGCCCGAGGACATAGAACGGCGCACCGTGGCACTGCTCGCGCTGCTTTTCGACATTGACGGCGATTTTGTCGAGCGGCACGTGGCCCGGGCCTTCGATCATGACCTGGACGTCGCGCTGCCACGCGCGCAGCGTCAGTTCGCCGAGCACGCCGAGTTCGGCAAACTGCGCCGCGTCGTTGGCGTCGGCCAGACAGCCGGGCCGCAACCCGTCGCCCAAACTCAGCGTCACGTCGTAACGTCGCGCTATGTCAAGGATCGCGTCGAAGTGCGTATAAAGCGGGTTCTGCTCGTGGCGGGCGAGCATCCATTTGGCCAGTGCCACGCCGCCGCGGCTGACGATGCCCGTGACGCGTTGGGTGGTCAGTGGGATGTGTTCGAGCAGGATGCCCGCGTGAATGGTCATAAAGTCCACGCCCTGTTCGGCCTGCGCGGCGATGACGTCGAGCAGAAGTTCGGGCGTGAGGTCTTCGGCGCGCTCGACGCGCGTCAGCGCTTCATAGATGGGCACAGTGCCGACGGGCGCGGGACTGCGGGCAAGGATGGCGCGGCGAATGGCCTCGATGTCGCGGCCGGTGCTGAGGTCCATGACGGTGTCGGCGCCGAAGCGAAGGGCGACTTCGAGTTTGTGCAGTTCGGACTCGACATCCGACCCGAGGGGGGAGTTGCCGAGGTTGGCGTTGATCTTGCAACGGCAGGAAAGCCCGATGCCGATGGGACGGAGCACGCCGGCGGCCAGCCGCACACTGTTGGCCGGAATAACGAGGGTGCCGGCGGCGACCTCGCGGCGCACCTGTTCCGGCGTGAGCTGTTCGGACTCCGCCACCGCGCGCATGGCGTCGGTAATGGTTCCGGCGCGGGCGAAATGCATTTGCGTGGCGCATTCGCCGCCGCCCGGACATTTCTCTATCTTTATTTCGGACGGTTTCATTCCTGCCGCTCCATACACTCGGATAATAGATTCTCCGCCCCGACAGGCACAACGGTCAAGGGGAATGCAGAATGCGCGTAGGGACACAGGGGCTGCTCCAAGAGCGTGTCGAAAAACCCGTCCGGGTGTCGGTCGGGCGGTGTGCAGCTGCCATTTCCATTTTTTAGACTGTTTCATCCTTTTCTCCAATTTGCAAAAATCCTTTCTAACCTCTACTCTCTTGCCTCTACCCTCTTCGGCTGTGGCCAAAGGCCATATTAGGCGGTGGAAGGTCGGGTTCCACCCCGACCGTATTTTATTTCGACGACTTGGAGGGTCGGGTTCCACCCCGACCTCACTCGGATGCGGTGGAACGCATCCCTCCACATTACAATCTGGACTTGGACTCTTCAGTCCAAACATTCAGCAAATTTGCGAAAATATTTTCTAACTTCTAACCTCTTGCCTCTAACGTCTTTTACCCTCTCGGCTCTACTCTCTTCGGCTGGGGCCAAAGGCCACGTTAGACCCAACCGCCCGCTACGGTGACCACCCTTTTCCCGACAGCCCCAGATTCCGGTTGCAATGCCGCCCGGCAACCGTAAGGTGTTGTCCGCCTGCCTTTCAGATTGCGAATTGCGTCGGCATCGGCAGTACGGATTTTTCGGCATCAACCAATGGGAGACCTGCCATGGAGAAAGGGAAGCGATACGTTGGAGTACGGTTGCGGGGCGTTGGCGCGGCCGCCCTGCTCATTCTTTTTGCGCTGGTTGTGCGGGCCGCTGTGCAAGAGCCGGCTGAGCCGGCCGACCGCCCTGCAGCCGTGCGCGAGGAGGCACTCTCGGCCGGGGAACTGCGGGAGATTGAGGAAGAGGCGGCGGACGCACGGCGGGCCGGCGGCAGGGGCGCCGAGCTCGATCTGGCGGCGCTGAAAAACCGCTATCAAAACGCCGTGGTGAAGATCGAGTTCACAGCCATTGAAAATGTCGTCGAAACCAAGTTCAATCCGACCAAGAGCGAGAGCTACTATGCCGGACAGGAGCCGCCCCATGGTTCGGGCTTTTTTATCAGCCCGCGCGACATCCTGACCAATGCGCACGTGGTCGAGGAGGCGCGCCGCGGGAGCATTCGCGTCAAGTCGCCGGCCACGGGCAACGTCGAGTTCAAGGTGGACATTGTCGGCATCGCCTGGTCGGAGTCCATAGACTTGGCGGTGCTCCGATTGCCCGAAGACGAGGCAGAGCGGTTCAAGCGGCGGGCCAGCCTCAAGGAGATTCCGGCGCTTCGGTTTGGCGATTCCGACAAAGTGCGCCAAGCCGACGCACTGGCCATTTTCGGCTATCCGCAATCGAGCGACGAACTCAAGATTATCCAGTGCAAGGTGACCGGACGGCAGTATCTCAAGATCGAGTTCGACGAATTTATTTGCGGGCATCAGTTCATCGAGGTCGGTCCGGGCGGTGTGGTGCAACCGGGCAACAGCGGCGGGCCGGCTCTGAATGCCGACGGCGAGGTGGTGGGCATTCCGGCGCGGGGGTCGGGCTGGGGGTCCGAGCAGGGTTGGCTGATCCCGTCAAACGTTGTGAAACATTTTCTCGAGCAGATCCTTGCCAGCGACGAAGGGCGCAAGGAGGTGAAGATTCCGGCGCTCGGTCTGTCGCTGACGGAGAACTTTACGGGGACGGCCGTCTGGGCGGGGGTGCCCGAAGAGATGGTGATTTTCGAGGTGGGCGTGGTGGTGCGCGAGGTGATCCCCAATTCGCTGGCCGATGAGTGGGGGCTGAAGTCCAACGACATTATTCTGGGATTTGCCAACAAACAAAGCGGGATGAGTTGCGCGCTGGATTTCAAAGGCTATCGGGTGACGACGGGGAAAATGGCGCAGTGGCCGCCGAAGGGCGACGCGGCCAGTTCGCCGCCAGCGGCCGCCGCAGATGACGAAACGGCCAAGCTGCATCTGCATGAATTGGTCCTGATGACCCGGCCGGGCGACGAGATAACGCTGTGGTATGTGCGGCCGGGCATGGCCGGCATCCAAACCCTCACACGAAAGATGACCGTCAAGCCGCCGGTCAATTTGCCCCATCTGGGAGTATTTGAAAAGGCGCCGTTTGAACTGTGGGGGGACTTTGTGGCGCAGGACTTTGACGACTACAACGTCCGGCTGTTTGGCGTGCCGCCGCAGGAAATCCTCAGAGGCGGGGCCTTGGTAACGTTCACCGAGCCCAATAGTCTGGCCAGCCGACGCGGGATGAATCTCATCTGGCGCGAGCCGTGGGGTTTTGCCGTGCCGGGAATGCGCGAACGGATGCCCACGCGCTGGGTCATCATCGAGGCGGTCAACGGCAAGCCGGTGAAGAATTTGGCCGACCTGCGCGCCCATTTGCGCGAGGCGGAAAAGATTTTCGAGCAGAAACAGAAGGAACCGGGCTATGACCCCAAACGCAAAGCGCTTTTGCGCGAGCGCTATGCGCAGATCGGTTTTCGTACCAACCGCAGCGATGGTACGGTGCTTCACCTGACACCGGCGTTTCCGATTGACGAGGCGTTGGAGACGCGGCCAAAGGGCCTGAAGTAGCGCAAAGGCAGGCGGTCGAGTGCCCCTTCAAACCTCACGCAACATCCATTGTCATCCACAATGCCCATGCTGCCCGTGCGCAGGGCATGGCGCTGAACGCATACCGGGTGCAGGGAGAGATTTACAAAACTGTTGAAGCGCAAAGCGACTGCCGGTATGAGGTTGATTTGTCTGAAATTGCAGGGAAAGGACTATGGGCGCGGCAAAAAAAGAAAAAGGGATTCGGCAAGGCAAACGGCGGCGCGATCGTTGGCCGCGCGTGGGCGAAATCCTCCTCTACGTCGTGGCGCTAACGTGCGCGGCGATGCTGATTACGCGCGATCCGCTTGCGGTGTTGCAGTTTTTCTACAGCCCGTCGGTGATTATCCTGCTGGTGGTGGCCTTTGTGACGTTTCTGATTGTCAAAGGGGGCGACCGGTCGCGTCTGTATTTGCTGGAGTTGGAAAAAATGCGCGAGCGCGAGCAGCACTATATCGGACGGATCCGGCGCGCACACGAGGAAATCCAGCGGACGCTGCAGCGCAATGATCCTTCGATGGCGGCAACGGGCGGAACGCCGGCATCGTCCTCGCCGCTTCCGCCAGCGGACCCCGAAGAATGTCTGCGGCGCATCGAGGCCTTGCTGCGGCCCGAAGTTCACGAGTAGCCGGTTGGCAGCGGATTTACAACGCAAACGTTTTGTCAGGTCGAAGGAGTATCGGTGTATGAAAGGACGGACGACGCGTTCTCTCCTGATCTTGGCTGGAGTTCTGGCGTGTGCGGCAGGTCGAAGCGCCGCAGCCATGGCGACCACTCCGACGGCATCGGCCACACAGCCGACAACGATTTGCGCGTCGCATATTCTGGTGCGGTTTTGGGGCGCGGTGTTTGCCAAAGACTTGCGCACCAGTCCGGTGGCGCGTGTTATTGCCCTCAAGGCACTCGAAAAGGCCAAACAACCCGGCGCAGACTTCGATGCGATCGGCCGCGAATTTGAAAAAGCTTATCCCGACATTCTCTATGAGCGGCTGGAACCCTTTGGCCGCGGCAAAATGATCGAGCCCTTTGAAAAGGTGGTGTTCTCGCTGAAGGAAGGTCAGGTTGCCGACGAGATTACGACCACGATTTTCGGGTTCCACGTCATCCGCCGCAACCCCGCCATTCACTGCCGGCATATTCTGATTACCTATCAGGGAGCCAGCCGGTCGCTTGCAACGCGGTCGCGCGAAGAGGCGCGGGCGCTGGCCGAAAAGGTGCGGCGCGAGGCGCTCGAACCGGGCGCCGATTTTGTCGCACTGGTGCGGCGCTATTCCGAAGCGCCTGACAAGGTAAGGGGGGGCGATGTCGGGGTCTTCGACCGCGGGCGTATGATCCAGTCGTTCGAGGAGGCGGCATTTGCGCTCAAGCCGGGCGAGATTTCCGCCGTGGTAGAAACACGCTTCGGGTTCCACATCATCCAACGGATCGAGTAACATGGACTATGAGATGATGCTTCGGGTCAACGAACTGGCGGAGATTCTGAAGTTGCACCGCCAGGCCGCCGACCGTGTCAAACGCTTTAGGGGCGCGTATCCCTATCTGATCGCGCCCAATATTCTTGATCTGGTCGAGGGCAACCTGTCGGACAACGTCACGGTGTTGACCAAAGAGATGGGGCATTTGCAAACGGGCCGGAAGACACCGGCGGGCGACCCCTCGCGCTATATTTGCAAGAAGTGCGGCTGCAAGTTCACAATCACACTGCCCGGCGGACTATGTGATGAGTGCCGCTCGAAAGGTTGAGTGGACGGAATGGACGGGATGGACAGGGCGGACAGGAGAAAGGTTGTTTCATTTGCTTGTTCTTTTCGTCCCGCTTGTCCATTTTGTTCCTGTCGTCCACTCCGTCCACTTTTCCCCCTTCTGATTGAGACCTCCCCATGACCATTCCCCGCTATGTCCGCCGCACCGTTCTTCTGCTGATAGATGGTGCGGCTGTGTTCTGTGCCTTCGGGCTGGCTTATGCACTGGGCGTGGCCTTCGAGGACATAGACACCGGTCGCCGCGCCGCCTATTTGCAGCAGTATTTCGGGCTGGTCGGATTTCTCGTAGCCATTCGGATTGCACTGTTCGCAATGGTTGGACTCTATCGCGGCATCGCACGGTATGCCGGCTTTCATGAGATGCTCGGCATTCTTTTCGCCACGGCGTTGGGCACCCTGGCGTTGATCGCCTTCAATCTGCTCTCGCCGCACCTGCCGCCGCCGTCTTTTCTGCCGCAATTTCCCGACCCGCACCGCGCCTATGCAATGCATGTGCCGTGGCGCGTCGTGGTCATCGAGGCCATATTGACGCTGGTGGCCATCGGCGGGCTTCGCTTCGCGCGGCGCTTGTTGGTGGTCACGGGGCTGCTGGGCGCGCGCGGCGGGCGCAATCTTCTGATTATTGGCGTGGGGGCCAGTGCCGAACGCGTCTGCCGCGAACTGGCCTACGACCCCGACGCGCAATACCGGCCCGTGGCCTTGATAGACCCCGACCGCACGCACATCGGCGGCCGGCTCCACGGCATCCCGATTGTCGGCGGACTGGAATCGCTGCCCGATGCCATTGCCCGGTATCAGGTCGAGGAAATCCTCATCGCCCTCGCCGAGGCGCCGCCGGCCTTGCTGCGGCGCATTGTCGCCGAGTGTGAAAAGACGCGCGTGGCGTTCAAGCAGTTGCCCAGCCTTGCGGACTTGATGGCCGGCAAGGTGACCGTCTCGGAATTGCGGCCGGTGGAAATCGAGGACTTGCTGGGCCGGCCTCAGGTCCTGCTCGCCCTGCCGGACGAGCACAACTACCTGCGCGGCGAAACGGTGCTGGTCACCGGCGCGGGCGGCTCCATCGGCTCAGAGTTGTGCCGGCAAATCCATCGCTACGGGCCGGCGCAACTGATTCTGCTCGGCCGCGGGGAAAACTCCATCTATGAAATTGCCGCAGAATTGGGCTATCGCTTCGACTCGCACGCGATTGAACTGATCATCGCCGATGTGCGCGACGAACCGCGCATGACGCGCGTGTTCCAGCAGTGGCGCCCGACCGTCATCTATCATGCCGCCGCCCACAAGCACGTGCCGCTGATGGAACTGCATCCCGAAGAGGCGGTCACCAACAACATCTTCGGCACCGAGGTGGTCGCCCGTCTGGCCGACCGGTTCGGCAGCAAACTGTTCATCCAGATTTCCACTGACAAGGCCGTCCGTCCGACCAATGTCATGGGCGCCACCAAACGGGTCGCCGAGATGGTGGTGCGCGACATTGCGCGCCGCTCCGCCACACGGTTCCTCACCGTTCGGTTCGGCAACGTGCTCGGCAGCCGCGGTTCGGTCATTCCCCTGTTCAAAAAACAGATCGCCGCCGGCGGTCCCGTCACCGTCACGCATCCGGAGGCCACGCGCTACTGCATGACCATCCCTGAGGCCGTGAGCCTCGTCATCCAGACGGGTGCTCTGGGCGACCGCGGCTCGCTCTTCGTGCTCGACATGGGCCAGCCGGTCAAGGTGCTCGATCTGGCGCGCAATCTGATTACGCTGTCGGGCCTCGAACCCGACGTGGACATTCCGATTCAGATCGTGGGGCTTCGGCCGGGCGAAAAACTTCACGAGGAACTCCTGACCAGCGACGAAGGCCTCCAGCGGACGGAAGTCGGCAAGGTGTTTGTGACCCAGCCCGATCCGGTGGATTCGGCATTTCTCCGCGAGCAGCTCGAGACCTTGCGGCGTGCGGCTGCGGCCGGCGATTCGGCTGCCATCGTGGCCGCGCTCCGCCGCCTCATCCCCGACTATCACCCCGCGTTTCACCGGCAAGAGGAAAGGAGGGAAACGGCATGAAAGCGGTTCGGATCATCATCGGGATTGTGGCCGTTGCGGTGGCCGGCTGGCTTTGGTTGCAGAATCTGCGCTCGCGCGAAACCGCCAGTTTGAACAACCGCGCCCTTGCCCTGATCGAGGAAAAGAAATTTGCCGAGGCGCGCGATCTGCTGGAGCAGGCCCGCCAGCGCGACCCCGCCAATCCGGCTGTGTTCAAGAACCTTGGCGTGGCCTATGAAGGCCTGAAGGACATCCCCAAATCCATCGAGGCCTTCGAGCGCAGTCTCGCCCTCAAACCCGATCAACCCGACATTCGCGAGCACGTGGACCTGCTGAAAAAAGGCGTGGTGATGGAAGAATAGAACGCGAAAGCGGCCGGCGGCAAATCCACCCGGACGGAGTTTTGTTTTCGCCCCTACTATTCCTGAATTGCGGAACGCGATACTAATCTTTTCATGAAATCCGGCGGAATGCAGCATCCCCTCACTGTTCTCTATGTGCATGCGTCGGCGGAATTGTACGGCTCGGACGTTGCGTTGCTCAATCTGGTCCGGCATTTACCGCCGCAGGTTCGCCCGATTGCGGCGCTTCCGGAGGAAGGGCCTTTGGCCGACCGGCTGCGCGAGCACGGCGCAACGGTGGCCGTATTCCCGCTGGCGGTTCCGCGGCGTTATTACTTTCATCCGCGCCGCTTCCATCGCGTGCTGGGGCTTCCTTTCGAGGCGATGATCTGCCGCCGCCGCATGCGAAGTCTAATTCGCCGCGAGCGTGTGGACCTCGTGCATATCAACGTGAGTATCCTGCCCGTGCCGGCGCAGGCGGCCCGCCGCTGTGGTGTGCCGGTGGTCTGGCACTGGCGCGAGGTGCTGGCCCGACAAGGCCGGATGAGCGTCTTTCTAATCAAGACGGCCGAACTGCTTGCCGCGCGAATCCTTTGCATTTCGGATTCCGTTCGCGAGCAGTTCCGCGGCAATCCGCGCGCGGTCACCGTCTATGATGCCATCGTTCCGGAAGACGAACAGCGGGGCGATCTGGAACGGCTGCGGAAGGAATTGGGCCTTGCGCCCGGCGCGCCGTGCGTGGGCATTGTGGGCCGGATCAATGACATGAAAGGCCAGGACGTGTTGATCCGTGCTGCACCGGCGGTGCTCCGGCGCTTTCCGGAAACCCGCTTCCTGATCGTGGGCGATGTGTACAAGAAAAATATCGCTATTCGACGGCAATATGAGCATCTGGCCGACGAATTGAACGTTCGCCATCGAATCATTTTTACCGGCTTTCGCGCCGACGCCCAAGCCCTTATTGAACTGTTCGATGTCTTTGTCATGGCCTCCAAGCTGCCCGAAGGGTTTGGCATTGTCATGCTGGAGGCGATGCTGAAGTGCAAACCAGTCATCGCGACCCACTGCGGCGCGCAACGCGAAGTGGTGGTCGCCGGCCAGACCGGCCTTTTTGTCCCCCCCAACGATCCGCCCGCACTGGCCGAGGCGATCTGCGAATTGCTGGGCGATCCGGCGCGGCGCGCGGCCATGGGGCAAAAGGGCCGCCAACGCGTGTTGGACCATTTTACGATTGAACGTCAAGTGGATCAGGTCTTACACATCTACGACGAGGTGCTGCGGGAAAAGAATCAAACCCCTCGTGCAAATACCTAAGCAGGAGACACCAGCCATGAGGACGTTGTCGCGCCGTGCGTTTCTTCAATCAGGGATAGCCTCCGGTTCTATTCTGGCCGGAACGCCGTGGGTATTAGCCGCCGCGGGGAAAAAGCGTCCGGTCTCGCCCGGCGAACGCATCGGTGTCGCGCTGATCGGCTGTGGCAATCAGGGCGCCAAGGATCTTTACGCGATGATCGCCACGGGGCAGGTGGATGTGCCCGTTGTGTGCGATGTGGATGATTCGCAGGCCGGGAAGGTGGCCGGCGAAGTGGAGCGCCGGCTGAATAGGCGGCCGCACACCGAACGCGACTTCCGCCGCGTACTCGAACGGCCCGACGTCGGCGCTGTCATTGTCGCCACGCCCGACCACTGGCATGCACTCATGACCGTTTTGGCGTGCGATGCCGGCAAGGACGTCTATGTCGAAAAGCCGGCCTGTCACGAAATGGCCGAAGGTCGTGCAATGATCCGCGCGGCGCGCGAAAACCGGCGCATCGTTCAGATGGGAACGCAACTGCGCAGCACACCCCACATGAAGTCCGCCGTGGACTATGTGCGTTCGGGCAAACTGGGCCGCGTCGGATTCTGCCGCGCGTGGATTTGCGATCACGGCCGCCAACTCAAAGGCGGCCCGGGCGGCAAGCCGCCTCAGGGCGTGGACTACGACCTGTGGCTGGGCCCCGCGCCCGCACGCTCCTTTCACCCCGACTGCTTCCACCGCGAATGGCGCTGGTTTGGCGACTACGGCACGGGCCAGTTGGGCGACCGCGCCGCACACCTGCTCGACATTGTGCGCTGGGGGATGAACGTGGATTTTCCGAAGGCAGTCGCCTCGTCGGGCGGCATTTTCTATCACCGCGATGGCCGCGACACCCCCGACACACAGGTCGTCACCTATGACTTTCCCGAATTCACCGTCGTCTGGGAACACCGCCAGTGGTCGCGCCGCGGACCCGATGCGCCCAGCCTCGGATTTGCCTTTTACGGCTCGGATGCGACGCTTGTGGTTGACTACAACGGCTGGGAAGTTCACAGCGAGCCGAAAGGCGATGTTGTCGAGAAAACCGAGGGCGCGCTCGATCATGCCGCCCACGTTGCCCACTTCCTAGAATGCGTGCGGTCGCGCCACCTGCCGCACGCGGACATCGAAACCGGCGTAACGACCGCGGCGTGGTGTCTGATGGGAATTATCGCGCAAAAAACCGGCCGCACGCTCCGGTTCGACACCGCGGCGGGCCGCTTTGTCGCCGACGACGAAGCCAGCCGCCTGCTTGCCCGCCCGTATCGCGCCCCTTGGAAAATGCCGGAGAAATATCTGGCATGAAGGTCTGCGACCGATAGCCACCTCGCTCCCAAGTCTCACGCTTCCCCTGCTTGCCCACAGCGATTTATTCTTTCGTCTAGAAATCCAGCCAATTTACGTATATCTTTTCTAACTTCTCCCCTCTTGCCTCCAACCTCTTTGCTTGCGGCCAAAAGGCCAAGTTAGATATTTGCCCTTTTGGGGTTGCCAGAACACGTTCTTTGGCATAATACTACTACTGTGGACTAATCGGAAAGGGGGTTTGCATGCCGGCGCTGCGAAGATGGGTCACCCTGCTTGACCGCGATTTGTGGAGGATTCGCCGCAAGGACGTCCCTGCCCACCGGTATTTTTGGCTGCGCCAGCTGCGTGTTCTGGTCCTGTCGCTGCGCGAGTTCAACCGCAGCAAGTGCACCCTTCATGCCTCGGCGCTGACCTTCTATACGCTGCTTTCGATTGTTCCGCTTCTGGCCATGGCTTTCGGCGTCGCCAAGGGGTTCGGCCTGGCTGAAATACTGGAGGCCGCCATTCGCGAGAACATGCAGGGTCAGGATGAAGTAGTGAACCGGGTGATCGCATTTTCCAACAATCTGCTGGCCAGCGCGCGCGGCGGTGTGGTGGCCGGCATTGGCGTGGCCGTCCTTCTGTGGACCATCGTCAAGGTCCTCGGCAACATCGAGAGCTCGTTCAACGACATCTGGGGTGTCAAAGAAGCGCGCTCCCTCTGGCGCAAGTTCAGCGACTATCTGGCCTTTATGCTCATTGCCCCGATTGTCCTGATCATTGCCAGCAGTATGACGGTGCTGGTAACGAGCAAAGTGCATGCACTGGTTGCGCGGCTGGAGTTGTGGGGATGGGCCGGATCCACAATCTTCGCGCTGTTGAAGATCATCCCTCTGGCCCTGCTGTGGGGGCTGTTCACTTTTACCTACATCTTCATGCCCAACACCCGGGTCAATTGGTTGTCGGGCCTGATGGGGGGCATTATCGCAGGAACGCTGTATCAAGTTACGCAGTGGATTTACATCAAATTTCAAATCGGCGTGGCCAACTACGGGGCCATCTACGGCAGTTTTGCCGCCCTGCCGCTTTTCTTGATCTGGATGCAGACCAGTTGGCTGATCGTCTTGCTGGGCGCGGAGATCTCGTTTGCCCATCAGCACGTGGACACGTATGAGTTTGAACCGGATTGCCTTCGCGTCAGTCCCTCGTTCAAGCGCACCCTGACCTTGCGCGTGGTGCAGTATTGTGTGAAACGATTCGACCACGGCGAACCGCCGCCATCGGCCGACGAGATTTCGCGCGAGCTCGATACACCAATCCGGCTGATCAATCAGATTCTGCACGAACTGGTCGAGGCGCGGGTGCTGGCCGAAGTGCGGCGCGCGGGCGAACGCAGCGCAGGCTACCAACCGGCACGAAATCCCGACACGCTGACGGTCGCAGGTGTGCTGCAGATGCTCGATGAGCACGGCGTCAAGGACATCCCGGTTGCCGACACCCCCGAATGGCAGAAACTGACCCATGCAATTCGTGAGCTTGAAAGCCTGCAAGCGCGCGCCGAAGTGAATTTGCGGCTGAAGGATTTGTGAACCGTGTGGACGGAATAAAGAAAAGCGTTATTGCAAGGACAGTCCTTGCAGGAAAGGGAGGGGCCGTACCATGAAACGAAAGGTTTGGATGATCGTAATTGCTCTTGTAGTCGTGGTGCTTGTTGCAGTCGCCGGAGTCTTTCTATTTTCAGGACGCTTGTTGAAAACCGGTATCGAGGTCGGCGGAACCCAAGCACTCGGCGTTAAAACCAGTGTGCAAAAAGTTCATCTCTCCTTGCTTGGCGGCGAACTCGGCCTCGACCGTCTGGCCATCGGCAACCCCGAGGGCTTTGAGAGCGACCACCTCTTTGCCTTGGGCCATGGCGGAGTGAAGGTTGACCTTGTCTCGCTTCTGAGCAGTCAGGCGGTCATCCACGAGATCGAGCTGGTCGCGCCCGACATACTTATCGAGCAAAAGGGGCTTCAGACCAATTTGTTCACGGTTTTGAAGAGCGGCAAATCGAAGGAGCCGGCGGCCAAAGCGCAAGAGCCGGCGAAACAGGAGAAAAAACCGGCCGGCGAAAAAGGCAAGACCTTCCGCATCGAAAAACTCCGCATCGCCGATCCCAAAATCAGCGTTCGCCTTTTGGGCAAGGTGCAACCCGCTGTGACTCTGCCGACCATTGAACTGACCAACATTAGCAATGCGGACGGTTCGCCGATGGTCATTGACGACATCTTTCGGCAGGTGCTTGCCGCCATCGCCGCTTCGTGTGTTAAAAACGGCCAAGGGCTTCTGCCCGATGAACTGCTCGGAACGATGGCCGGCGAAGTTGCCGCCCTCAAAGACCTCGGTCTGAAAGTGCTCGATGTCGGCGGCGAACTGGCTGAAAAAGCCGGCAAGGCAGTCGGGCAGGCGGCCAAATCGGCTGTCGAGGAAGCAGGGAAAGTCGGCGAGGCCGCAAAAGATGCGGCAAAGTCCATCACCGACGAGGCCGGCAAGGTCGGCGAGGCTGCCAAGAGCACGGTGGAAAAAGGCAAGGACGCGCTCAAGGGATTGCTTCCGGGCAGAAAGTAGCGCGGAAGTCCCGTTTCCAGCCGCGCGGGTTTTAATACACGCGTTTCCCGATTGGCTTGCAGCCCAAAACGTCTGCAAACCCGCTATCCTGCAGAGTTACCTTTTATGGGCGGGAAATGCGCGGGCCGCCAACGCGATCGGCAACGCGGATCGTCTTCGCCGGCGTCGGTTCGCCCGGCTTGGAAATGATCAGCGCGTTTTCGGTCAGCGTGATGGTGCGCCAGTTCTTCGGGTCAGCCGCAAAAGCGCCCGTTTCCACTTGGGCGACCGAATGGCCCGCCGGCAGCGGAATATCCTCGATGATGTTTTTGTGGTTATGGCCGACAAAGGCAGCGACCACCGAGGGATGATCGTTGAGAATTTTGAAAATGCCCTTCTGATACGTGTCGGGCAAAGGCCAGACTTTGGGCACAGGAAAACTATCGCCGTCGCCGTTGGTATCGCCGACAGGCAGTGGGATGTGGAAAAAAAGAATGGCCGTCCGTTCCGGCGATTGCCGCAATTCGTTTGCCAGCCAGTCCAGTTGCGGGCGATCCCAGAGGTTTCCGGTGGGTTCATCCGCGGCGCGGTAGCTGGCGTCGAGGAAGTAAAGCCGCCAGAGCCGGCTGCCCACCCGCACGTCTCGGAAATAGCCGGTGCCTTCGCGAAAACAATCCATCTGCCGAATCCATGCGGCGCGGGCGACTTGCGCGCGTAACTGGTTCGGACGCGATTCGCCCTTCCCGCCGATGACATGCGTGCTGATGTCGTGATTGCCCAGCGTGAGCCACAGGGGCACGCGGGCGCGGGAGGCCGTACGGACGAAGCGCTCGACTTGTCCCGCCCGCACATCTCCTTTGGCTGTCGTGCCCTCGAAAAAGTCAATGAGATCACCGGTAATGACAATCGCGTCTGCACCGGCTTTCCGCGCCCCGGCAGTCAAAGCACGCAGAAGCGGCTCGCGACCGTTGCCATAGTGTTTGCGCTTTTCTATTAGAGTTGGGTGATACTGGTCGAGGTGGCAGAGGTGCGTGTCGGTCAGGTGCAGAAGGGTGAAGGACGAATCGCGATGGACAAGCGCAGTATGGCGGGCACATCCGACCACCAGCAAGAGGAAGATCTGTAGACCGAAAAACAGGAACATGCGCCGGGCGGGATGGTGCGCGTTGCGCCCGAGTTCCCCCAAAATCCGCCCTTCTTTCCTCTCCATCCTGCATCCCATTCCCTTCATGGAGCACATTCCCCCGCGTAATTTGTGCATTGTTTTACTCCTTTCGCGGCAACAGACCGAACGGCCGGAAAGCCGCGTCATTCTGAAGGCACTCCTATCCAATCTGCGGCGAGTTGCAACCTCAAATGCGGCACGGCGCATTTCGGAGACCGTCTGATGTGGTCGGTTGACACAGTTTATTGCAACTCATAGGTATCTGAGACGGGTGCGCGAAACCCGCTGCGACGTTTGTTACATGGAGAACCGCCATTATCCGCGCAGCAAATGATGATACAATCCGGCGGCTCGCGTTTGAGGCGACGGAAGCAAGCGATGGCCTTGCGGGCGACCTTGTTTCGCCGCAGGAAACGAGCAGGGTCAGTCCCTGCGCCGCCGATTCGACGACAGGGGCACCCTTGCGTCTCGACCGCCGTTTGCGCGGCATTCTCTGGTGTCTGCTCTCTCTGGGAATCCTTCGGGCAGGATATATTGCAGTTGGCTCGGCTTCGCTTCTCCATCTTCCGTTTGAGTCCAGCCGGCCTGAGTTATACATCCTGTATGGTGCGAAGCGTCTGGCTGACGGCGAAGCGCTCTATCGCCCGCTGAATGAGCCGCCCTTTGCTGTCTCCGTCTATAATCCGTTGACATATTTTCCCGGCTGGGTTGGCCGCGTCCTTGCTCTCGAACCGCGTGCGATGCTCCTGCTCGGGCGCTATGTCAGCTGGGTGGCGTCTGTGGGCCTGTCGCTTCTGTTGGGCCTCTGGATATATCGCGCGGCCGGCTCGTGGACTTGTGCCGGTTTGGCGGCGCTGGGACTGTGGTATTTTCAGCCGGTCGCATTGACGGATTGTTTTCGCCTGCGACCGGAATCGCCGGCGCTGCTTCTAACCTTCTGCGGCGTTGCGGCGGCGTTGTCCCCGCGTCGGGCGGGATTGTATGCCGCGGCGGGGTTGTTCTTTCTGGCGTGGCTGTTCAAGCAGTCGTTCATTGCCGCGCCGATTTCGGTGTTCGTGTATTTTCTGGTCTCGAAGCAAATTCGTCGGGCCGCTGCATTTGCCGGCAGTCTGGGGGCATTGCTTGCGGTCTTTCTGATTGCGATGTATCGCGCCACGGGCGGCGTGTATTTTGAAAACACGTTTATGGCGCTGGCGGCAAACGACATCCGGCCGTTCGAGGCAGTCGCCGCCGTGTATGGAAAAAGCCTCGCCCTCGCCTCGTATGGTTTGCTGGCGGCGTGGCCCGCAGCCCTTTACGTTTTGTTGCGTATGCGCACGCATATCTTCTGGGTCGTTTATACGGTTCTGGCATTCGGATGGGCATTTTTTTCGGCCGGCAAGCTGGGCGCACAGGTGAACTACTATTCGGAGTTTGCCGTCGCCGCACTGGTTGCGGTTGCGTTGGCCGTGCGGCAGGCGGGGCCGCGTCTTCGCTTCGCACCGCTGCTGCCCTTGGCATTTGCGGCCGTGCAGGTTGTCGCGACGTTTGTCTTTTTCGGCCCATTTGGCCCGAAAATTCACGCCGACTGCGAAGACCTCACGCCTTATCTTGATCGCTATGCATCAGACAGAAACCTGATTCTGCATGAAGGACTTGCCGTACACACGGGTCAGGTTGCCGCGCTGGACTTTGTGTTGCTGGAAGACCTCTGGCGGAAGCGCAAGATAGACCTTGTCCCGATTTTTTCGGCCATTGCCCGACGCGAGTTTCCCACAATCGTCCTGAGCCAGCATCCGATGACGCAGCTGGAAATGCGTCTATTATATGCGGCCCGAAAAGCTTCCTATCGCCCCGTCTATGCGGATGATTTAATCTCGCAGTGGGCCTTGTCGGAGAAATGATGAATGATGAACGATGAATGATGAATGGGCAATTACGCGGCGGGTGTAGAGTTGGAGAAAAAGCTATCCGGCTGTTTTGTGGGTTTCATGCCGCGGATTTGCCCAATTGCGCCATGCCCTCTTCGTAGCCTTTCTGAAACGCCTTCAGGTTCAATTCTTCGGTTCCCTTTGGCACCGATTCGGCGATGGCCTTCCGCATGGAATCGGCAGTGACTGCGCCGCCCACGGCGGCGAAGAATCCCAGCATCACCATGTTGAGAACGATCTTGCGCCCCAAGTCCTCGGCGAGCCGGGTGGCTGCGATGCCATACATGCGCTGGCCTTCAGCCAGCGGCCGGACGCGCACCAGCTCGCTTTCGATCAGAAGCAAGCCGGTGGGCGACAATTCGCCAACGAAGCGGTCATAGGCCGCCTGCGACATGACGGCGAGGATGTCGGGCCGGGTCACATAGGGGTAATAGATTTGTTCGTCCGAGACGATAATCTGGGCGTTGCAGGCGCCGCCGCGCGCTTCCGGCCCGAAGCTGCGCGTAAAGGTGGCTTGTTTGCCGTCATAGATCGCCGCCGCGCGCCCTACAATCTCGCCGGCCAGAATGACGCCCTGCCCGCCAAATCCCCCGATCTTGATTTCGATGGTACTCACACGACCGCCTCCATCGGAACGTATTTGTCGCCCAGCCGCGCGTGCATCTGCGCGTGCATGGCCTCCGACCACGTCGGCCGGGTCTGATCGAGAAACTTCCCGACGATAATCTGTCCCTGAAAATCAATGCCGACTTCCTTGGTCGGCGCGTCGTTGCGCACGACGCTTTTCTCTTTGAAATACTTCGTCATCTCGATGACCGATCCCAGCCGGTTGCGCCGCCCAAACAACTCCGGACAGGGCGACATGACCTCGATGAACACAAAGCCTTTTCGCGTCAGCGCCTCGGCGTAACACTTGGCCAGCTGGCGCACGTGAAACGTCGTCCAGCGCGCAATATAGGTCGCCCCGGACGACTCTGCCAGATAGGGCAGATTGAATGCCGGCTCAAAACTGCCGTAAGGCGCGGTGGTCGCCACCGCCGACACGGGAGTGGTCGGCGCCACTTGCCCGCCCGTCATCGCGTAGTTGAGATTGTTGATGCACACCACCATCAGGTCCACATTTC
>JAOAGV010000085.1 GCA_026415575.1 Candidatus Sumerlaeia bacterium | reverse complement strand
GCGCCGAAGCTTTGGCGTTGTGCGAGCGGCTGGGTGACGAACCCATTCATCTGCTTCTGACCGATGTTGTGCAGCCGGGAATGAGCGGGCGCGATCTGGCGGAACGGATTACGAAAACCCGGCCGGCAACGAAGGTGCTGTATATGTCCGGCTATACGGAGAATGCCATTGTCCATCATGGTGTGCTGGATGAAGGAGTAAATTTCATTCAGAAGCCTTTTACGCCGCAGGCATTGTTGATGAAATTACGCAAGGTGTTGGAAGAAAAATAGGTGCACACCGGAAAGCGCCGCATAGGCATTCCGCCCGTATGGCAAACATCATGCGAAACCCGCCCCTCCAAATGGGATTGAGGAGGGAGGCGTTCCACGGTGTCCGGTTTTCCCCATACGGTCGGGGTGGAACCCAACCCTCCACGGGGTCCGGTTCAAAATCCGGTTGGGGTGGAACCCGACCCTCCACGGGGTCCGGTTCAAAATCCGGTTGGGGTGGAACCCGACCCTCCATGCGGACTCCAGTAAAAAAAAATCGTATTTTGCTGCATTTTTCTCTTGCGCCTCTGATCCGACGCTAGTTAGCATCCGAGTTGCTCCGCTTTGGCAGAGGGGGAAGCGGGGGCTTGTAGGAAATAGAATTCTACAATCCGCACAGTGGATTGGGCGCTGATGGCTGCTGAGCATGTGGATGCCGGTTTTGGGCCCGGCCGATTCCCCCATGGTTGCTGCCGAAGGAAGCGGGCCTTCCTTTTGGGCATTGCCCTTCTTTGTGTGTCCTTATCACCCGTTCGGGCGCAGGACGGCGAGATCGTCCGGGAAATCGAGATACAGGGCCTTTCGAAAATCAGCCGCGAAAAAGTTCTCTATGCCCTGCCCGTGCAGGTGGGCAAACCGTTCCAGCCGCGCTTGCCGGGCGAGATCATTCAGGCCCTGTGGAACACGGGCTATTTCAGCGATCAATGTCAGGTGCTCTGTGAAAATGTACCCGGCGGCATTAAGCTGATCATCGTGGTCCACGAAAACCCCTCGATCAAAGAAATCCAGTTTGTCAGCAACATGAAAATCCCGACGGCGACGCTCAAAAGCGCCTCGCCGGTCAAGGAAGGCGACGTACTGGGGCCCGACAGCCTGCGGCGCATCCGCGAGTCGGTCGAGCAGGCCTATCGCACAAAAGGATATTCCAACGCCCTCGTCCGCGTGGACACCATGGACAATGGCACCTCGCAGGTGGTTGTGCAGGTGGTCGTGGACGAAGGCGAGCGCTTGAAGATCAAGGACCTTATCCTCCGCGGCAACCGCACCTTTGGAACCACCCTGTTGAAATTCCTGCTCGAAAGCAAAGGGTCGTGGCTGTTTATCGAGAACCACTTCAACAGCGAGGCCTTCCAAACCGACCTCGACATTCTGCGGCAGTATTACTTCTCGAAAGGATTCTTTGATGTTCAGGTACGCGCCGGCGAGTTCATTCAATCCAACCCGCCGGGCCTGTGGATCAGTCCGGTGATCGAAATCGAGGAAGGGCCGCGATACCGCGTCGGCGAGATTCGCCCGTCCGGCTACACAATCTTCATGCCCGACCAATTGATCGCCCCGTTTCAGCCGTTGCAGGGGAAATACTACGACGCCGAAAAGTTCAAGGCCGCCATGCAGAAGGTCAAAGACCTTTACGGCGACGAAGGCTACATCAACGCGGAAATCCTGCCGGATCACACCACCGACCCCGAACGCGGCATGGTGCACTTCGATTTGCGCATCGAGGAACACCAGCGTGTTTATGTCCGCAAAATCCTCATTCGCAAAAACGAGTATCCGCAGGAAGACCTCACCTTTATCGAGAAACTTCACGCCGGAATGACCCCGCCCGTGCGCGACGAAGTAATCCAGCGCGAAGTGATGCTCAAACCCGGCGAGGCCTATCGCCGCTTTCAGGAAGTGGCCACGGCCGACCGGCTCCGCAGCATGGACATCTTTGACAGCGTCAAGGTGGAATCGGCCCTGACGGACGACGAAACCCAGCGCGACGTGGTGCTCGAACTGGAAGAGGGCAACACAGGCAATCTGATCTTCGGCGCGGGCTTGAGCGAGTTGCAGGGCGCCTATGTCCATGCCGCCTACCTCAACCGCAACCTGTTCGGGCAGGCGCGCCACCTGCGCACATCGGCCCTGCTGGGCACGCGCGACATTCAGTTCCGCGCCACCTATATGGACCGCTACTTCGACTTGCCGGGAACCGCGCTGGACCGCTACTTCAAGACCGAAGCGTCGGGACTGGTCCCCTTCCGGCTCGACCTCTACCGCGACGCCATGCGCCTGCGCGAGTATGACGAAATCCACACCGGAATCTCAGCGGTCATTACGCGCATTCTGCGCCAAGGGTACGTCACCGAGGACTGGGGCGCGCGGCTCGAATTTGTCCAAACCGACGAAGGCGGCGGGCGCGGCTGGCGGCTCTTCGGCGAAGATGACGACGACATTGACGACCCGGCCGAGGATTTCGGCAGCTATCCGGTGGCCGCGCTCAGCTACTACATCGAAGAGAACACCACCGACGACTGGTTCAATCCGACGCGCGGCCACATTGTCGGCGGCGGTGTCGAAGGCGGTTTTGCCGACGGCCCGCTCCTCAAACTCACCGGCCGCTACTCGCTCTACAAACAACTCAATGAAAACCTAATCTACGCCCTCAACACCAAGCTGGGCTGGATGCCGCTGAACGCGCAGAATGTCGGCATCAGTGAACGGCTCTTTATGGGCGGGTCGGGCGACCTGCGCGGCTTTGCCTTCCGCGGCGCCGGCCCCACCGACCGCAAGGACGACGACCTGCACATCGGCGGCTCGCTCAAATTGCTCGTTCAAAACGAACTGCGCTTCCCCATTTACAAGCAACTCAAGGGTGTTGCCTTCACCGACGTCGGCATGTTGAGCAAACGCCCGTTTGAGTTCAGCAAGCCCCGCATGAGCGCCGGCGTCGGCCTTCGGTTCACGACCGCCAAGGGCCGGCGCTACGGGCCGCGCTGGAAGAGCGGCGAGGCGGACTTCGATCTGCTGCGCGGCTTCCATGCCGAAGTCAGCCTCGGCGTCCCAATCATCCGCGACAGCGACGACGACAAACAGTTCATCCATTTTATCCTCGGCTCGTCGTTCTAAATATTCCCTTCCCGCCGGTTGCGGCCTCAATATCCGATTGCACAGCCGTCCTTGCGCGGGTCCGAGCCCCCGAACCACCGCCGCGGATTTTCCTCGCGCCAGATGCCTTGATAGCCGCCATACGCGCCGACGCCCGGTCGAATTTTGTGCCCCATCGCCGCCAGTTGTTTTTGCACAGCCGACGCGATCCCGCGCTCAATTCCCACCATTCCGCCGCCGACCGCCTTCTTGCCCGTCGGCTCGCTGCTTTCGACGTGCTCAATGCGCGGCTGGTCGCCCGCACGCTGCGGAGACATCCCGAAATCGAGCAGGTTCATCAACACCTGCACATGGCCCTGCGGTTGAAACTCGCCGCCCATGACGCCAAACGACATCACGGGGCGTCCTTTGCGCGTCAGAAAGGCCGGAATGATCGTGTGGAACGGCCGCTTGCGCGGTTCAAGGCGGTTGCGCGACGCGGGGTCGAGCGAAAACCCCGCGCCGCGATTCTGCAGACAGAAACCCAAATCATCCGGCACGATGTGCGATCCCCACAGGTGATAGATGCTTTGGATGAACGAGATCATGTTGCCGTCGGGATCGGCCGCCGTCAGATAGATCGTGTCCTTGCCGCCGGGAGCGAGGCCGGCCGTGACTTTTTCCGACGCGCGTTTGGGGTCAATGAGTTTCGCCCGCTCGCGGCCATACTCCTTCGAGATCAGCCACCGGATCGGCACATCGGCGAATTCCGGATCGGCATAATAGACGGCGCGGTCCTCAAACACCAACTTCTTCGCCTCGATGAAAAGGTGCAGATGCTCGGCGGAGTTGGGCGCGAGTGCCCCGATGTCGAAGGTTTCAAGAATGTTCAGCATCTGAAGCACGGCGATGCCTTGCCCGTTGGGCGGAATCTCCCACACATCCCAGCCGCGATAGTTGGTCGAAACCGGCTCGACCCAGTCGGCCGTGTGGTCCGCAAAATCGCGCATGGAGAAGTAGCCGCCGTTGGCTTGCGAAAACTTCACAATGCGTTCGGCAATCTCGCCCTTGTAGAATACGTCGGGGCCTTCGCGGGCGAGGCGTTCGAGCGAAGCGGCCAGAGAGGCGTTTTTGAAAACCTCGCCGTAGCGCGGCGCGCGACCGTCGGGCGCAAACGTTTTCGCCAGAGTTGGATATTCCTTGGTGTTGACCTCCCAGTGCGAGGCGATGACGGGCGAGACGGGGAAGCCTTCGCGGGCATAGCGGATCGCCGGTTCGAGAATCTGCGCGAGGGTCAAGCGCCCGAACCGGCTGTGCAGCGCGGCCCAGCCGCTCACGCATCCGGGCACGTTCCACGCCAGAGGGCTATACAATGGGATGGCATCAAGATGGTGTTTTTTGGCCGCATCCAAGTTCCAATTGTACGGAGCGCGGCCGCTGGCATTGAGGCCGTAGAGTTTCCGGTCCTTCTCACTCCAGACTATCGCAAACAGGTCGCCGCCGATGCCGCAACTCATCGGCTCAACCACGCCCAGTACGGCGTTGGCGGCAATGGCCGCGTCAATGGCCGAGCCGCCGGCGCGCAGCATGTCCACGCCGGCCAGTGCGGCCAGCGGTTGGCTGGCGCATACGATGCCATTCTGACAGACGACAGTGGATCGGTTCTGGTTGCGGTTGCGCGGGCGGTCGGTGTTGACCCGCATTTTCTTTGCGCCGACCTGCGGGGTTTTTTTGCCGGCTTGCATGGCCTTCTGTTCTCCTTCCGAAGTTGGTGCCTGCGGCACCGTGGAATTGACCAACACGGATGCCGCAGCGACAGTGTGAAGGAATCGGCGGCGTTTCATGGCACAACCTCCGATTAGAGTGAGCAATGTCGGCATCAAGCATGGAGAGCGGGCAAGAGAAGTTTCAACCACAGATTTCGCCGATGTGCACAGATTGGGTCTTTTTACCCTCAAAACTCATTGGCCCACGATTCCTCTGACAAAGCCTCGTGCAAAGACGCACGTCAGAAAAAGTGGAATCTGAGTGGCAACCGAAGGGTCACCCGCTTGAGGCCGGAGCTTTAATGGTTTTGCAATTGACCAAAACAAAATGACTCCTTCCCGGCTGGGCGAGTTTTCGGGCAGCGAACTCTTGAAGGATCGGGAACAGAGGCATCCAACAAGCGTTGGTTTGTTCCTTTGCGTCTTTGTGGTGCAGGGTTTTATCTGTGACTAAAGATAGATCAAGGAGAGAAAAAACCTTGCTTTGGTTTTGTGTCCGACATAAGTTCCTGCCGCCTGCCAGCAAGCGGGATGATTACCGTTGTGTATAACCGGCAGTGCGGCGAGTGCTATCCGTTGGAATCCCCACAGGAAGAGCAGGTATGGACGAGCACATCGAAAGTCTTTTCAAGAACTCCGAGGTGGTGCAAACCATTCGGCATCTGCGATCCCAGCCGGCGCCCAGCATGTTGTTTGGCGATCGTGTCAAACCGCTGACCGCCGAGCAAATTGCGCGGCTGAAACTGCAAGGCTGCGAAGCGTCCGATTGGGGGCAAATCTATGCAGTGGAAGGTTTTGATGGGCGGTCTGTAAGCCACACCCGCTTTGATGGCCGGTGCGTGCTGGGCCGCTTTTCCGAGAAGCGCGAACTGCCTAATGGCCATACCGTCCCGTCGGGTATTTACAATGCCACGCTGGTCAATTGCGAGATTGGAAACAACGCTGTGGTGCGGGACGTGGCATGGATGGCCAACACGGTGGTGGCCGCAGGAGCCTCCGTTGTCTCGGTGGCCGAAATTACTGCGTCGGCCAAGCCAACCTTCGGGAATGGGATCGAAATCGCACTCGGTTTGGAAACAGGCGAACGCGCCATTCGGGCCATGGCGGAGCTGGACCTGTCCACTGTGGATTTTTTGGTCCGCGAACTGCCCGACAGCCCGCTGCGGCAGCTGTATCGCACTCTTCTGCATAGCCATCTCGAAGCCATTGCCTTGGGGCGAAATTACATTGGCCCGCACGCCTCGATCCGGGTCTGCCGGCGGCTTCACGATGTGTTTATCGGTACCGGCGCGGTGCTCGAAGGTGCCACAGCGGTGATCAACACGACGGTATTGAGCAGCCAAGACGAGGTCACACGAATCGGCGACGGGGCAATCGTTCGCCATTCGCTTATGCAATGGGGGAGCGAGGCAACAACCGGCGCGATAGTCGAAAACAGCCTGTTGGCCGAGCACAGCCATGTCGAGCAGCACGGCAAGGTGTCGCATTCTTTTATCGGGCCCAATACGGGTGTGGGGAAGGGCGAGGTCAATTGCTCGCTACTGGGCCCGTTTGTGGGTTTTCATCATCAGGCGCTGCTGATTGCGACATTGTGGCCGTCGGGCAAAGGCAACGTGGGCTACGGCGCAAACGTAGGGAGCAACCACACGTCAAAAGCGCCGGACCAAGAGCTCTGGGCGGGCGAGGGAATGTTTTTCGGCCTTGGGGTGAACGTCAAATTCCCTGCGAACTTTTCGGCGGCACCTTATACAATCATCGCAACCGGCTTGACCCTGCTGCCGCAGAAGCTCGAGTTCCCTTTTTCGCTGATCAATTCGCCCAATCGTTTTTATGAGGGAATTTCGCCCGCCTACAATGAGATTCTGCCGGGATGGGTCTTGCGGGAAAACCTTTACGCCCTTGCACGCAACGAGACCAAATATCGCGAACGAAACCGGGCGCGAAAATGCGACATCGAGTTTGCAGTGCTCCGACCTGAAACGATAGACATGGTCATCGAGGCGCGCCAGCGGTTGATGGACGCGCCAAAGAAAGAACCGGGGAAATCCGGCGACCCCGTGGTTTATCTCGAAAAAGACATACCCGGTTTGGGGAAAAACTACCTGCTCGAAGCCAGCCGCATCGAAGGAATCGAGGCCTACACCTTTGCACTACGGTTCTATGCCTTGCGCGCCTTTTACCAACGGCTTTTGGAATCAGGAGCGGCGGAGCGCGGACGCGCGGCGATGGAATCCGTCTTGACGGACGAAGCGGACAGTCTGAATTGGGCGCACGCGTTGGATGTTCTTGCCCGCGAGTTTCCAAAGTGTTCCATTCAGGATTTATTGGAGTTATGGGTTACCCTGCATCGCCAGTATGCCGAGGGGATTCGTCTGTCCAAAGCACGCGATGATGAACGCGGGACAAGGATTATCCCGGACTATGCGCAAATTCATCCACCGGCGGACAAAGACAAAACAGTTATGCGGGCTGCCACCGAACAGACGGAAATCGAAAAGCGCGTTGCCGAATGGCTGAAAAGATAAAAACTGGTTTCGCAGGGCGCCGGCAAGGTCCAAAAAGATGTAGATTATTGCCCAAAATAGCCATAGCTCTATTCGTTGGGATGCACGAATAGCGGGGGGCAAGAATCTTGCTTTGGACTTGAAAAGAGGGGAGTAGGGCGAAAGGCAAATGACCATGTCTATCCTGAGAATTCTTACATACGGCGATGACCGGCTGCAAACCCCGGCAAAGGCGGTTGAAAAGATTACTCCGGAAATCCGAAAATTGATTGCGGACATGGCGGAAACCATGCACGCAGCCAAAGGCGTGGGGCTGGCCGCTACACAAGTGGGCGTCATGGCGAGACTGTGTGTGGTCAACCCCGAAGCGCGGGAGGGCGGGGGAGAGGAAACAAGCAAGCCCGCTGGACACCGTGTGTTTATCAATCCGCAAATCATCTGGACGTCGGATGAGGACGTGCCGATGTCGGAAGGCTGTCTGTCGCTGCCGGGAATCGAAGCCGAGGTGTTTCGTCCGTCGGCCATCCGCGTGCGCTACCGCGATGAACGCTGGCAGGTGCGCGAGGAGGAAATGTCGGGGCTTCTGGCGCGCATCCTTCAGCACGAGATAGATCATTTGGACGGGGTGTTGTTTGTGGACAGGGTGGGATTTGTCCGGCGGCATGTGCTGGCGGGACAGCTGAGGAAGCTGCGCAAAGAGCGCGAAAGTATTTTTGTTCCGGCCGCCCTCGCCGGCGACAAAGGCTGAGCGCCAAGGCAGAAGGGGGTCGTCAGCGCCCGTTGGCGCGAATCGCCGCCGCCGCACCGCCCAGCAGGAATAGGGCCGAGGCCATCTGGAGCGGGGTGAAGCGTTCGTGGAAAAACACCCATGAGCCGACCGAAGCGATGATCGGCGAAGTCAGAATAACGGTATTGCAAATTCCCACACCCAATTGCCGGATTGCCCGCGCATAGAAAATGTGGGCCATTCCGATGCAGCCGACTCCCGACAGGATCAGGGCGAGGACGGCCGCCCGCGGCATCTGAAAAAACGCCCGGATATCTCCTTCCAGCAAAGTCAAAGCCAAAAACCCCAGCGTGGCAAACGTGGCAACGTTGGCAAACGCCGGATAGGGCGGCAATACGCGCATGCACCACTTGATGGCCACCGAGTAGGCACCCCAGAAAACCGCGGCCGCGCTGACCAGCGCCACGGCAAGCGCCATATTGTGCCACCCGGCAGGCTGCGATTGGGCGGCGGAAAACTGGTGGCTGAACACAACCATGCCGACGGCTCCACCCAGTGCCGCGCATGCGCCGGCAAGAAACCACGGCGAGCGTATGACACGCCGCTCGTCGGCGAAAAAAATGCACGACAAGACAATGGCCACCACCAGCGACAGCTGAATGAGCAGACTGATTACGGCCGGCAGGGCGTAGTAGAGCGACAGCGTGAAGCCGCACTGATACATAACCATCAGTGCCGCCGTCGCCAGTGTGCGAAGCAGCGGGGCGACTTGACCGCTAAACAGCGGCTGACCCGTTTTCCATCCGTAAATCCAGAGGAAAACCACCGCCGACGCATAGCGCCAGAAGTTCTGCGTATGGGCGTCAAGATAGCCGGCGAAGTAATGGATCAGCAGCGGAGGAAGCCCCCAGAGGAACGCCGACATGGAAACATCGAAAATGGCCCGGTTGCGCACCGTCATGCGGGGCTAAGCATGGGGCTGCGCCGCGGCCTGTCAAGCGGGAACGGGAAAAATAACGGCCTCTTGTCTTTGCCGTCCTTATTGTCGTTGCTGTTTTTTTGTTTTATCGCAGGGCGTGCCGGCGGCTGTTGCTCTTATGCGCGTTGGCTGACGCACTGGGGGCCCGCCGCGCGCAAGTCATGCACTCACGCCTACCATTGTGCTCAGCGAAGTCGTGTTCTTGTCAGCACAATTGGCGGATGGGGAGTTTGATGTCTACCTTGCTCAAGCCGGTTGTGGATTTGGCTATTCACCGAGTGCCTCAATATCCGCGAGGTCTTTTTTCCTCCCGATAGCCCGTTTGTTGCGAACGAAATGCTCTCGACTGATATAGGAGACAGGAATTCCACCATACGTTCCCGCCACTTTGGCGGGAAACGCCTCGTCCCACGAAACGCCTGTGATTGAAGTGAGGACGTCTATGCGGACAGGAGGAACCCCGATTTGGACAACCTTGTCTTCGGTTGAAAAATCCTCAATCTGCAGACCCAGTGAAGCAAAACCGAAATCCGCGAGCGCAGCCAAAAGACGACGGGCGTTGTCCGCGTCGGGTCGGACCCAAATATCCATATCGCCTGTATAGCGGGGTGAACCGTGATAGGCCAGCGCATAGCCGCCGACGATCATGTAGGCCACGTTATGCGCGTTTAATAATGCACACAACTCTTGAAGTCTTCTTGGATCTCCATGGCGTTGCCAGCGCAGGTGCTCGACGGCGGCAATTCGTTCTTCCGGAGTTCGGGAAAGCCAAAACTCCAAATCCGCTTTGGGATTTTGCAGTTCGGCCAGACTGCCTTTTTTGACTACTTTTTCAATCACGGAACCTTTTACTCGAGGAACTCAATCAGCTTCTTGCGGCGCGACGGATGGCGCAGTTTGTTGAGCGCCTTGGTTTCGATCTGGCGAACTCGCTCGCGCGTGACGTTGAAGATTGTGCCCACTTCTTCCAACGTGCGCGGGAATTCGCTGCCACCGATGCCGAACCGCAGCCGCAGCACTTTCTCCTCGCGCTCGGTCAGCGTCTTGAGCACGCGCTCGACCTGCTCCTGCATCAGGCGGTAATGCGTGGCCGTGGCCGGCGAGACGGCCTCTTGGTCCTCGATGAAATCGCCGAAGTGGCTGTCGCCGTCCTCGCCGATCGGAGTTTCGAGCGAGATCGGCTGCTGGGCGATCTTGAAGACACGGCGGATTTTTTCGATGGGCATTCCCGTCTTTTGCGCCAGCTCCTCGGGCGTAGGCTCGCGGCCCAGTTCCTGAACAAGATAGCGCGACACGCGCGACAGCTTGTTGATCGTCTCGATCATGTGCACCGGGATGCGGATGGTGCGGGCTTGGTCGGCGATGGCGCGCGTGACGGCCTGTCGAATCCACCACGTGGCGTAGGTCGAGAACTTGTAGCCGCGCTGATACTCGAACTTGTCCACCGCACGCATCAAACCGATGTTGCCCTCCTGAATGAGATCGAGGAACTGCAGGCCGCGGTTGGTGTATTTCTTGGCGATGCTGACGACCAGCCGCAGGTTGGCCTCGACCACTTTCATCTTGGCCTCGTGGGCGTCTTTTTCGCCGCGCAGGATGTGCTGCGTGATGTCGTGGAGTTCCTCGAACGTGTTGCCGGCCTCGCGTTCAAGGCGCTGGACTATCCGCCGCGCGTTGCGAATCCGCTTGTCCATTTTGATGAACTGGTCGAGCGTGAATCCGTGCTTCTTTTCCAGTTCTTTGGCTTGCGGACTGTTCTTGCGCGTCCACTTGACGATCTTGCGCAAGTCCTGCTCGGTCAGCATGGTCTTGAGGATAATCTCGCGAATTTCGCGGTTGGCCTCCTCGATTTTGTTGTGCGTGCTCTTGACGCGGTCGGCAATTTCCTCGATAATCGAGAAATTAAGGTCCAGCTTCCGCAGGATGTCTGCAATCGTCTGGCGCTCGGCTTCGATGGCTTCCTGGTGTTTGGCGACCTCTTCGGGCGCCAGCATGGGGTCTTCAATCGCGTCGCGGTGTTCGAGGATGACCTTGTAGTGTTCGAGGCACTGGTCAATATACTCTTGGGTTTCTTTCATCGCGCGCGCCTGTTCCTCGAAATCCGTCTCGTCAATGTTGGCGCGCAACACATCGTTGAGGCTAACCTGCCCCTGTTCCAGCCGAGCCCGAATCCGGCGGAGTTCCTCGGCCGTGACGCTTGCCCGCGCAATCGCTGCTGTGATCTCGTGACGCCCCTTTTCGATCTGCTTGGCGAGGATCACTTCCTCTTCGCGCGTCAGCAGCGGCACCTTGCCCATTTCCATCAGGTAGAGCCGCACCGGATCATCAATCTTGCTCGGCCCTTCGCCGACCGATGCAGCACTGGCGGACAAGTCCTCGGCAACGGCCACACCCTCAAACCCCGGCTCAACCTCCTCCTCCGGCTTGGCGGTGGGTTCCTTGACGCTCTCGGTTATTTCCTTGTCCTCGAGAACGTCAATATCCTGTTCCTCGAGCTCAATGAGAAGGTCTTCCATATCGTCCGACGTGGCATCGTCGGGCAAATAACGGTTGATCTCGTCGTAGGTGAGATGACCCTTTTCCCTGCCCAGATCAATAAGGTCTTCAAGGTTGGTAATCCGTGCTGTAGTTGATTTGCTCAAGTTCAGTCACCTCCGGCGAAAGACAGACCTACCAATTTTGGCGATACGGCTATCCCCGCCCCTGATTCTCTATGTATAAGGATTTTAGGAATTTTCAAACGGTTTGCCCCCGCACCGGAAAAAAATGCTAAAAAATGCCCCCGACGCGTTTCAAGCTCATCTTGCAACGATCTTTAAGACGGTAGAGAACGGGCGGCTTTTACCTTTAATAACTGATATTGTGCGCTTTACAAACACTCGGTTCCAACTCTTTATAATTGCTACACCCCGCCGGAACCCATTCCAACTATTTTGCCATCGGTCTTCCGTCTGACTCGCTCGGCCTTTATGGTTGGGATTCCTTTGCTTTGACGCGCCCCAACCAAATGATATTTTACCCCTTTGGCCGGAAGGCGCATACCCCATTTATTATACACCTACGGACAACCGGTGTCACAACATTTGTAGAGCAATCGGTGTGCCTATTTCCGCGTTGCGTTTCTGCATAAGCGAGCACGACCGACCCGCTGTTTCATGAAAAGTGTCCACTTTTCAATCAAGTCCGACGGGCTGCATCTTGATTTGCGGGGGAACAAAATACTGGGATGGTGGAAACGGAAACTTTTGCCTGACGGCAGAAACCGCGCTTTCACCCCTCAGGTCTGCGCTTTTCAGGACAGGCCATCCGCCTGTCGGACGCCCGCCCAACCGCCCGAAGCAACGCTGACGGTTTCTTCCCACACCATGTCATGCCATTTGCCGTAGCGCGCTTCGCCGAATTGTCGGCGCTTTTGACTCAGTTTCACTTTTTGCTGCATTAGTTGCGCCAATCGTGCAGTGTCGCCGGCTTTTTCAGCTTCCGCGATTTGCTGCGCAAGATCGCGCGCCACGCAGTCATAATACCGCGAGGCCAGATAGGCGGCGATTTCCGGATAAACCCGCTGAAAATCGCTGAGCGGCTCGCTGTCGGCCAGCAGTAATGCGCGCAGAAACGCCGCATCTTCTTCGCTTTCCGCCATGCGAAGAATGCTGTGATGATGGATGTCTTCGGTGCCGACTGAAAGAATCCGCTCGAACCACAAGCGCGCCTGCGGATGAAACAGCCACTGCGGATTGACGGTGTTTTGTGCCCATGCGCGCGCTTCTGCATGCTCAATCATCAGACGCAGCAAGCCCGTCTCGTGGCGGTCGGCCGGCGGAGCATCTCCGGAAGGCGGCAGAGTGTCGTGTGGGTTGGATTTGGTCGCGGGCCCAGACCGTCCAAAAAGACTCTTGGCCGCGACGCTTTCGGGAACAGCCAGAAACTCCGACAGCCGCCTCACATACTCGTGCCGTGCCAGCGGATGCTGCGTACGACCCACCAATTCGGCAAGATACTCGATGAGGGCCATTCGGCCTTCCAGCGTGTTGCGGTCAAACCGTTTCGCACCGGCCTGCAGGAAATACTCGAAATGGTCCGGGGCCTGTTCAATCCGGCGGGCCAACGCCTCTCTCCCCTCGCTCCGCAGCAGGCTGTCCGGATCGTCTTCGGGAGGCAGGGCAACCACCCGGACCTGAAAGTCGTGGGCCAGCAACACTTGCGTCCCATTATACATGGCTTTCTGCCCCGCCTCATCGCCGTCATAGAGAAAGACGACTTTCAAACACAATCGCCGCAACAGCCGCGCCATCGCATCCGTGAATGCCGTCCCCAACGAAGCCACCGTGTTGGTGAAACCATACTGGTGACAGGCGATCGCGTCCATATAGCCTTCGGTGATGATGGCGTAGCCGCGCTCTTTGATCGCGTTCTTTGCCAGATGGTAGGCGTAGAGAAACCGGCCCTTTTGATAGATGGGCGTTTCCGGCGAGTTAAGATATTTCGGTGCGTTCGGGTCTTTGGTCAGAATCCGCCCGCCAAAGGCGACAATCCGCCCCGTTTGATCACAGATGGGGAACATGACGCGGGCGCGAAAGACGTCGTAGAGCCCGCGCCCTTCGCCGCCGTCCTTGACCAGGCCGGCTTCGCGAAGCAAGTCCACGGAGTAGCCGTTCTTGCGCGCGAAATTGCACAACGCGTGAAAGCTGTCCGGCGCCCAGCCCAGATGAAACGCCTCGACAATGTCGTGTGTCACGCCGCGCCGGTCCAGATATTCCATCGCCGCCTTGCTGGCATGCAACTGATCGCTGAAAAACTGCGCGGCCAGCTTGTGCAACTCATAATGAGCCATGCGGCGCTTATCGTCGTCCGACGCCGGGACCCCGCCGGCGCCCCCCGCGCTCAACTGCGGCATGGCCAGCCCATGGCGCTCGGCCAAAAACCGCACGGCCGACGTCCAATCGAGGTGCTCGACTTCCATGATGAAACGGATTACGTCGCCGCCTTTGCGGCAGCCGAAACAGTGGTAGATTTGCTTGGCAGGATTGACCTTGAAGGAAGGCGTTTTCTCATTGTGGAAGGGACAACAAGCCACCCCTTCCTTTCCGCGCCGTTTCAACGGCACGTAGGCCGACACCACTTCCACAATGTCCACGGTGTTTCGCAGTTGGTCCGCGAACGCGCGCAACGATGCCATCGTCTGCAACCTGCAACCGCAACTGGTCGAACTAACAGGCGGGGCGCTCCTGTCCCGCAGCTTCTGGAACCGGAACTACAGAAACGTCGGCGGACCTCTCCCCTCTTCCCGACAACTCATACGATGGAAAGCAAAAAAGCCAGCCTCGTGTCAAGTGCGAAACAAAAAAAGTGAGCCATCTTTTTTTCTTCAAGAGATTGTTTCACCCCAAACCGCCAAGCCACGAAAGGTTCATTTTTTTCTGCTCAATTGTGAAGCGTTCAAGCGATACGACCCCATGCGTGAACCCTTCTGGCGAAAACTCATGTGCTACTTTTTTCCGGGTTTTGGCGTCTTTGCGCGAGACCTTGTCTGAAGGCTCGTGTCGCCGTGCCGGCCGGTCAAGAAAGCATTTGCAAGATTGCTCCGTGCCGTGTCACAAAGCGTTTGCGTTGTGTGTGGGCCGCCGCAAGACGAAAACGGCTTTGCCCAAGTGAATGCCACCGGAGAAAATATCCCCCTCATGAGTTGTATCCCCCGACACCGGCGCGCGAGCCGGATTCCATTGCCAATAGTTTTTTGTGGGGTCGGGTGCCTGCTCTTGACATCGGCCATTGCAGCGACCGGTCCTCTGAACGCCGGCCATGTTCAGATTGCCGGACAAACCGCGTCGGTCCGCTGCGGTCAGACCCTGATCTCATTGGACGCCGCACGCGGTTTCTCGCTTTCTGCTTCCGCCGTGCAGGGCCAACGCCAGCTGCCGCTGATTACCTCGACAACCATCCGGTGCTGGATCGCCGGACAGGAACAGACGCTGCGGTTTGGCGCACAAGCCACAGCCCTCGCGCTGGTCGAGGAAGGTCCCCAGCGCATTGTTCTCCAAGCCCCCTTTACGCTGACCGGCTCGGACGGCTGGCCGCTGGGCAATGCCCAATACGATCTTGTTCTTTACCCTGAAGGCGAGGTTTTTCTAACCTTTCGGCTGTTTCCGCTTCGCGAAACCACTCTCGATGCGGCGGTTGAGGTGCGGTTTGCCGCCAACTCCGGCCTCGGTTTCGAGCGGCCGCATACGCTGCCTCTCATAGCAGCCTCGTATGAAGGCGGCGCAGCCGGCGGTCTGTACTGGCACGCGGGCGACGCCCCGCGAATTGCTATGTTTGGCCGCCAGATGGCCTGTATATTTCCCTGCTATCTCGAAGGCGGCGGAAAGGAGCGCCAATACACGCGGTCTTTTGTGATCAGCATCGCAAAGGACGGCGCGCAATTGCGCCAACGCTGCCGTGCACATATCGAGCCGCTTCGCCCGTCGCGTCTTGACGGCTGCCGGCCCATGATCGAGCAAACGCCCGAAGCGCGCGCCTTGGCCGAACATCTGCCCAACTGGTGTTACAGCTACCGCGATGGAACCTACAACATTTTTGCCGACAGCCCCGAAGCCGTGATGGAATTTTACAATACCTTGGACGATATTCGGCGCATTCGCCTGCGCGTTGTGGCGAATACTGTTCCAGCACTGGTGCTGACACGCGACAAATTCACGGCGTGCCGGGCCGCGCAAATCGTTTCCCTCACCCCCGATATTGAACCCGGGCGGCCCGGTCTTGCTTCGGCCACTCTGGCCGCCTTCGATCTTGCGGGCCACGAAACCATGACTGTTACCGCCGCACGAAGCAATCGCCTCCTCCTGCAATGGGAAGGCGCGCGGGTTGCCGCCAGCGGCATCACCCGCTTCTGTCGTCTGGTTGCCGGCGACCCGCCCCTGTCGCTTGGCCGCATTCGCATCGAAGACAGCGGACACACGGACTTGATCGAACTATGCGACCTTGCCGCCCCGAGCTCGCCATCGGCGCCCGCCGTTGCCTCCTGCCAGCCGCTGCCGGCCGCTTCTGCCGAATGGGGCCAGTTTGCCCGTCTGGACCAGTTGGTGCTGGCGTGCAATCAGCCCGACCGCGTGGTGCTTCGCGTCGGTGCATCCAACGAGGCCGGGAGCCTGTCGTGCCAGAGCGATCTTGTCTTTCGCGGCGAGGGCGGCGTCTTGTCCGTTTATGGCTATCAAACCCTCCACGTGCAGGGGCGGTCTCCGTCCGGTCGGCCGTCGGTGCTTGATTTTCCCCGCTGGCAGGTTCGCCGGGCCGGCGCCGCAACCGTATGGCCGCAGCGTTTCTTCTATGCCGACCAGCAGGCACGCGTGCAAATCTGTCCGCGCGCCCCCGAAACTGTTTTCGGCTACGACATCGGAGCGTTCAACCGGACGGTTCACCGCGACTATGTCCTGTGCGGCTTCATGGGTGCCACGTCCGCCGGCGTGGCCATATTTGCACGAGCGGTGACGGGGCAAGCCCGCATGGCCGCCGTGGAATCTTCCTCCGTGCTTTCGTTGCGCCATGAATTGCCGGCTTCTGGAAATCCAACCGCCCCGCTGCAGTCCTTTTGGAAACTCATTCTCCCCGGAACAGGTCAGACCAATTTGCGCCAACTCCAAGTTTCGCTCAGCGCGCTCAAAGGCAAGCCGGTTGACCTTGCCTGGCGCGCCGGACACTTCGCCGTCAGCGACGGACGCATTGCCCATCGCATCTATGAGCTCAGCCCTTCGGGCAACCCTGCCGCCGACGATCCGAGATGCTATCTACTCGATGGCGGCAGCGAGCTGGCCGTCATCGGCGCGGGCTGCGACGACGTCCGCTGGCCGTGGCTGTTTCGCATTCGCGCTTTCGGATTGGATTCGGCCCGCATACGCCGCATTCTGCTGGTTCATGCCGGTGTGGGGCACAGTGGCGGAGCGGCAGAGCTGTGGCGGTTGACGAGCGCTGCCGTCAGTGCCCATGAAAGCGCGGTCGAAGCCCTGTCGGTCGTCGGTCCCGATCAAGAGCAGCGGACGGGTGTGGCCAACCATTTGGGCGAACGCACCTTTGAGTCGGTTGAAGTCAGCCGGCCGCTGCGGGATGGCGACACGCTAACCGTCGGTGATCTGAAAGTGCAATTTGTCCACGCACCCGGACCCAGCGGGGAACACGGTATTTATCTCGTGAATGTCGGGGGACTGAAAACGACGTTCGTGGGCAATCTCCTGTCGGCGGCGGCTGAAGAAACCGACGCGGCGGAAGGATGCGCCGACGCTCACCCGCACGGGAATCTGAACGAGTGGCTGCGTTCGCTGAAGATGCTGCGCGACGGCCAAGTGGACCTTGTGGCCGGCGACTCCGGCGCTCCCATTGCCGGCACGGCCGACATCAATGCCGCGTGCGATCTCGCCATGTCGCGCATCAAAATCCTTCTCGACCAGCGCGATGCCGACTATGGGCTTCCGCGCGGGTTTGTCCTTTCTCCCGATGGTGAAACATTCAGCAGCCATACGATCGTGCGGCGCGACCTGTGGGGCGTGAAGGAGTTGGAGCGTTCGCCGTTCGAGCGGACGGAACCCTTCGAGATCGCCCCAGGACTGTGGCGCGTGGGCGGCGGATTCACCGGCGAGGATGCCGACGCCAACGTCTATCTGGTGGATGGCGGCGGCGAAATGGCGCTGATCGGCGCGGGCAGCGGTTTTCATACCGGCGCAATTGTCCAGCGCCTATTGGCAATTGGAAAAAATCCTCTGAATGTGAAATACATCCTGCTGCCGTCGAGTCATTGGTATGAGGCGCGGGGCGCTGCGCTGCTTCGCGCGGCCACGCACGGGCGGGTTTGCGCCCACCGCAGCGAAGTCGGCGCCCTATGGCGGGGCGATCCGATCCGTACGGGTCTGATGATCGGCGACTTCCACTTTGCGGATTTCATGCCTTGCCGTGCGGATCATCTCCTGCAATGGGGCGAGACCCTTCGGGTGGGAAGCCGGGAGATTATTGTTCTCGACGCACCGGGATTTCATCGGGGCTCGACCGCCTTTTTCATGACTTTTGGCGGACGGCGCTATTTGGCCACCGGCCAGACCGTTCTCGGCGATTTGCCCACTGCCGACGGACGTTTGATCAGCGGCGCTCTCGGCTGGCCCGATCCCCACTGGGGCAGCTGCCTTGCCCAGTGGCGGGAGACGCTCGAACGGTTTCTTTCGCTGCGGCCCGACGTTCTCTTGCCCGGTCAGGGTCCGGTTGAAGAAGAGGACCCTGCGGCGCGGTTGCGCGAGTGTATTGCCCGGCTGGATGCACTGACGAAATCTCCCGGCGCTCCAGCACTGTTTCCGGCCTCGCTGCTGGATTCCAAACGCAGACCGTCGCGTCCCGACATTTCCGGTCTGATTTCCCGATAAGACAATCTCACCGGTCGTGATGACCGCAATTCCTCCTGTGATTTACAAAATAAACCAAAAAGTATTTCGCGAACAATCCAAGGTTGCTTTGTTAGAATTTGGTTAGGCAAAGGTTTGTTATTACATAAAATGTTGTGCAAATTGGCATTTTTGAAGGTTTTTAATCGTAATCTTCCAAATAATCCCTAAAAATGATAGAGATAGATTAAACATTTGTTAGGCTTGACACCAAGCAGGCTGAGGCCTTTCCTATTGGAACGGTTTGTTGTTTTTCGGCTGGTTGCCTTTCGTGTGAATAAAATAGTTTAGGCTTCCGCCTAACCCAAGAGGGGATGTTCACTGGCGCAAGCCCGAAGGACAAGCAAGCCACTTGCACCGCCGGAGGAAAGTGTCATGCGGCTGTTTCCCAAATCCGAAGACTTTTTTCAATACTTTGACGCAAGCGCCAACTACATCCTCGAAGCCTCGGAACTTCTGCATCAAATGGTCACCCAAGCCAATCGGTCGGTAGAGATTGCCAAACGAATCAAGGAACTGGAGCACAAGGCCGACGGGGTTACGCATGAGACTATGGGCAAGCTGGATACCACCTTCATCACCCCGTTTGATCGCGAGGATATTCATCATCTGATCTGCCGGCTGGACGATGTCATTGACAACATAGACGTGGCGGCCAGCCGGATTGTACTGTACGAGGTCGAAACGCCGTCGCGCGAGTTGGAATTACTGACGACGCTGCTTCTCAAAGCTGCAGCGGCCACCAAGAGCGCAGTGTCCAAGATTAAGAACCTGAGGCTCTCGCAGGAGACCATGCAGGAGATCATTGACATCAACCGGTTCGAGGACGAAGCCGACCAGGTTCATCGGTCGCTCATCGCTGCTTTGTTCAAAAACGAAAAGGATCCCATTCGGGTGATCAAACTCAAGGATGTCTATGAACACGTCGAGAATGCACTCGACCGCTGCGAAGATGTTGCCAATGTGCTCGAAGGTGTCATTGTGAAAAACGCCTGATTGCCAGCCGGGGAGATTCTTCAATGCCGCAAGGAGTGCTTCACGATGTGTGGGCCATTCTGCAAAACCCGTATGTTGCGTTGATTGTCTTTGCCGCCTTGGTCTTTGACTTTGTCAACGGCTTTCATGATGCGGCCAACTCGATTGCCACGATAGTTTCGACGCGTGTGCTTCGGCCCTTTACCGCCGTCTGCTGGGCGGCGTGGTGGAATTTTGCCGCCGCTTGGTTCTTCGGCGTACACGTGGCCAATACAGTGGCCAAGTGGGTGGACCCTGCGTTTGTGAATCCGGAGGTTATTTTCGCAGGACTTCTGGGCGCCATCATTTGGGACCTGATCACGTGGCATTATGGTCTTCCGACCAGTTCGTCGCATGCATTGCTGGGCGGGTTTGCCGGGGCCGCCATTGCGTTTGCGGGAAAGTATCACGGCGTGGTGAAAGAGGACAAACTCTGGATCACCGTGCAGTTTATCGTTATTGCGCCGATCATCGGCCTTGTCCTTGGCTTCTTGTTTGTGCTGGCAGTGATGTGGCTGTGCCGCCGCAAGACGCCGGCCAAGATGGACAAACACTTTCGGATTATCCAATTGGGCACCGCCGCGGCGTATAGTCTGGGACATGGCACCAACGATGCCCAGAAGACCATGGGCATCATTGCCGCCCTCCTGTATTCGACGATTTGGCAGGCCCAGCAGGCGCAGTTTGCCGCCGGCAAAGTCGAGTTTCCCTTCTGGATTGTCCTTATCTGTCATGCCGCGATCGCGTTGGGCACGATGGCCGGCGGCTGGCGGATTGTGAAAACCATGGGAATGAAAATCACCAAGCTGCGGCCTTACGGGGGCGCGTGCGCAGAGT
>JAOAGV010000084.1 GCA_026415575.1 Candidatus Sumerlaeia bacterium | reverse complement strand
ATGTGTATAAGAGACAGGTGGTGGATCATGTCCTTGAGCGTTACACCGATCGTATTGCGCAAGCCAAGGACTACGCTGCCGACCGAGTCGCCGACAAGAATGACGTCCACACCGGCTTGGTCGGCCAGACGCGCGGTGGGATAATCATACGCCGTGATCATAACAATCTTCTCGCCGCGCGACTTCATCTCGGTAAGATGTCGGATGCGGATTTTGGGCGGAAGCATGGCCGTGTACACTTTCAGCGAAAACTCGTAAAAAGATTTTGCGCCATTTGCACACCGCCTGCAAATGGAATTTTCGCCGGAACGGGCCACCGGGTGCATCTCCCGAAATCGGGACAAGAGGTCCCGCGCGCGCAAGCAAGACCGCCGCGTGATGCGGGAAAAATACAGCGCCAAGGGCTTTGGAGTGCGTGCAGCCATGCTGCCGCTTTGCTCAAATCGTTCCTCGTCAGACAAAGCGTTGGCGCTGTGGAAAGAACTCAAGGTTGGCGGATTTGGGTTTGGCAAAAGAAAAAGCGGCAGCAGGGCTGCCGCAGTCCAAAGCGACCGCCGATTTGTGTATAATGATAACGGCGCGGCCTCAAGGCATTTCCTTTTCACCCTTCCAGCCAGAAAAAAGGCCACAGCGTGGTCGAACGACCTTCTCCCGATTTCGGGACAAGATCCCCGGGGCACCCTTGATCCTTCCGACAATGTCTTCCGCATAGACACCCGGTCAGTAAGGCGGGGTATTTGGCGCTTCGCCGGAGGGCCTCTTCCATGAGAGCACACGATTTGGTTGTTTGATGATTCGGCAGAACAAAATGAACCCTTTGCGGCTTGGCATCCTTGAGTGAGACCGCTTTTTAGGAAGTCAAGGGGGGAAGGGCCGAGGTTGCCCCGCCCCGTCATCGAACCGGAATCAGTCGCGAATGCGCCGTTTGATATCCGGCAGGGTCTCGGGCTTGCCCCGTTCCATGACTTTGCTTTCGCCATCCAGCGCTGTGACGTTTTCATAGACGCCGTCGTCGCGCCGCACGAGCTTGGCAAAGCCCATGCTTTTCAGCTCGCTGTCGGTGGTGGGCGTATTGATGCCAATGCCGCGGGGGATAATGCGTTCGACCGGCCCGCCACAATCGGGGCATTGCGTCAGACGGGGGTCGTCAATATGTTGAAAGTAATCGAAGCATTTGCCGCGGCCGCAGCCCTCGCCCGTGTGCTGGTATTCATAAACAGGCATGGAAACACACCTCCGCAACCGCCAAAAATCGGGACGACCGCCGGAGCGGCCTATCAATTATGAATACCGTATGCAGGAAGACGTATTGCGTCAAGAAAAAGAGTAATAAAGGGATTGCGCATAAGCCATATAATATCAATGCAGTATCTGTCTGCTTGCGCTGGATGTGTTTCCCTTTGACACACTATCTTCCTCCAACTATGCTCTCTCCTTGTATGCGGGAGGCTTGGTATTTGTGTCGCCGGAAACCAAAAAACATAGCGGGTTTGCGGGCCGTGTGCTCGAACGTATCGGGCGGGCTGACCCCCGCCTGATCGAAGCGGCTCTCCAACAGTTCCTCGCCCAAAAGCAATTGCTCGAAGTCATTTTCGAGAATCTACAGGAAGGGTTGGTCGTCACCGATTCCCAGCTGCGCATATTGACTTGCAATGCGCGGGCGCGTCGTTGGTTGGGTATTCCGCCGCGGCGCCGGATGACCGGCGAGTCGCTTCTGGCACATATTTCCGTGCCGGAAATCTTTCAATTTGTGGCCAAAACGGATTTTTCCAAACCCCAGCGGGTTGAACAGGATTTCCGGCCCGCCTGTTTTGCCGGCATCACGTTGCAGTTGACCAGCTATCCGGTCGAAAGCGAGGACGGAGCGCTGTTTTCGCGGGTGTTTGTCCTGCGCGATGTGACGGAAACCCGTCGCGCGGAACTTCGCGAGCGACAAGCCGAGCGCATCGCCTCGTTGGCCACGCTGACCGCCGGCATCGCCCATGAATTGAAGAACCCGCTGAACTCGCTTCAAATCCATGCCCAACTGACCAATCGGATGATCGCCGGTGTGCGCGACGGCGGCCAGACCGTGGATCTGGACCGCCTCGAAGCCTCGCTGCGGGTGATTCTCGAAGAAACGCGCCGGATGACACGGATCGTGGATGAGTTTCTCGGCGCCGTGCGGCCCACCGACCCGGAAAAAGCCGAAGTTGCACTGCGCGAGTTGGTGGAAAAGGTTGCGCGGATGTTCCTTCCCGAATGCCAGCAGGCCGACATTGCCCTCGAGGTCGTCTGCGATGCCGATTTGCCGCCGATCCTTCTGGACGGCGACCAAATCGAGCGCGCCCTTGTCAACGTGATTCGCAACGCCATGGAGGCGATCATCGAGAAGCGCAAAACCGGCAACGGAACAGGAGTGGCAAAAAAGGACTCGATCGTGGTCACGTGCCGCATAGATGGGGACGACGCCTTAATCGAGGTTATGGACACGGGTTGCGGGATTGCGCCAGAGAACCTGAGCAAGGTGTTCGAGCCGTATTATACCACAAAGTTTTCAGGAACAGGCCTTGGGCTGATGAACGTGTATCGAATTATGCGCGAGCACGACGGCAAAGTCGAAATCGAAAGCGAAGTGGGACGTGGAACGCGCGTGCGCATGCGGTTGCCGTTGAGCCAGCGGCCCGTGCGTTTGTTACCCAAGGAGTAGTTGCGCGCAGAAAAGACCGCGCAAGTCGGACAAGTTCGACGTCTCCGACCCATTCTCTTCCAAGCAAGGTGATTTTCCTGTGCGACGTCGCGTTTTGATTGTGGACGATGAAAAAAACACACGCGAAGGCCTGCGGCTGGCGCTGCAAAACCGGTCGCTGGATATTCGTCTGGCGGCCGACGGTGAAGAGGCCCTTCAGATCGCCCGCGCCGAACCCATTGACTTGGTCCTCGCCGATTTAAAAATGCCCCGTCTCGACGGCCTCGAACTGCTCAAACGCGTCAAGCAGGAATCGCCCGGCACCGAAGTGGTGATCCTCACGGGCCACGGTACCATTGCCAGTGCCCGCGACGCGCTCAAGCAGGGCGCCTACGACTATCTAACCAAGCCCGTGGATATTGACGAACTGTCAGCCCTTGTGGACCGCGTGCTGACGGAAAAAAGTCTGCGGGAGGAAAACTTCGCCCTGCGGCAGGCGCTCAACGCCCGCTATGGCTTCGAGAGCATCATCGGCCAGTCGGCGGTCATGCAGCGGATTTTTCAGCAAGTCCGCCAGGTTGCTCCGACGCGCGCGACCGTCCTTCTGACGGGCGAAAGCGGAACGGGCAAGGAATTGATCGCGCGGGCGATTCACCAGCACTCCGACCGCGTGGGCAGGGGACCTTTTGTCCCCGTCAACTGCGGTGCGCTGGCACCGACGCTGCTCGAAAGCGAGTTGTTTGGTCACGAGCGCGGCGCCTTCACCTCGGCGGTGAAACAGAAACCCGGGCGGTTCGAACTGGCCCACGGCGGAACGCTGTTTCTCGACGAAATTAGCGAAACCTCCCTCGAGTTTCAGGTCAAACTGCTCCGCGTCATCGAGACAGGGCGCTTCGAGCGTGTCGGCGGAACGGAAATCATCCACTCGGACGTGCGCATTATCGCGGCCAGCAACCGCGACCTCGAACAAATGGTCGCCGACGGCTCCTTCCGCTCCGACCTCTACTATCGCCTGAAAGTGATCAGCATTGTGTTGCCGCCGCTGCGCGAACGCCGCGAGGATATTCCTCTGCTGGCACAAGCTTTTCTGGCCGAGTTCTCGCAGGCCAACGGCAAAAACCTCGTGCGAATTAATCCGGCGGCCATGGCGATTCTCCAGAACCATCCTTGGCCGGGCAATGTGCGCCAACTGAAAAACGCCATCGAGGGGGCGGTGATTATGGCCGGACCCGCGGACACCGAGATCGGCCCGGAGCATCTGCCGGCCGACGTGCGGGCGGCGGCCCCTCCGGCCGGGCCAAACGGGGCGGCGCCGGAAATCCACCTGCGTGTCGGCACCAGCCTCGACGATGCCCAGCGTGAGATCATTCTGGCCACCCTGCAGCAAACCGGCGACAATCGCGCCCGAACCGCACGGCTTCTCGGCTTGAGCCGCAAGACGCTTTACCGTAAAATGGAAGAATACGGGATAGACAAACCGCGGACAAAAAGCGGTTGACCGTTCGCACCCTCTCCGCGCCCCTTGTGCGCGCAGCGTTTCGGAGCATTTCAGATTGTTGCCTTCACGGCAGGCAGTTCACTTGCGGGGGGCCGTCGGCGGAGTGCCCCATGTCTTCATCCGGTAGTCTTCCTGCGGAAACAGCCAGCGGTTGTTGCACATTTCGATCAGACGCGATTCCACGCGCTCGCCGACGCGCTCGCGCAGCGTGGCCTCGTCGCAGTTGGTGGTCACGATGGTCCGCCCCATATCCTCGTAGCGGCGATTGACCAGCAGGTAGAGACGGTCCTGCACCCAGCCGGTCACGGTTTCCGTGCCGATGTCGTCGAGGACAACGAGATCGGCCGTCTCGCATCGCGCAAGGAAGCCGCGTTCGTCGTAGTTGGCGCGGTCGAACATCAGTTCGCGGAGCAGTTCGAGGAGGCGGGGTACATTGCAATAGACGCCGGAGTAGCCTTTGAGAATGACGTTTTTCAAGATCGCAGTGGCCAGATGCGTTTTGCCGGCGCCGGTCGGGGCTTGGAAAAACAGGCCGAAGTATTTGCTTTTGTCATCGAGGTTGAAGCTTTCGACATAGCCGTGCGCTGCGGCCAGCAACTCCCTGCGGACCTTGTCGCGGGCAATAAAGTTGTCAAAATCCTTTCCGAGATACTTCGGCGGGATACCCGATTCGCGCAGGCGCAACTGGGCAACCATGCGGGCCTGTAAGTCGTCGGCGAACTGCAACTTGTCGCCGAGCGCCGCGCCGAGGTCGGGCAACGGCTCAATGGGATTTGACGTTTTTTTGTTCACGGAGTTCTTCCCGGGCCATTTCGCGCGAGACCCACGCAAGGCTGTCGAGACCGGCGGCGCGGGCGCGGGCAAAATGCCGGCGGATGCGTTCGCGCGGGAACCGCGCCGCAATCAGACGCAACTCGTCGAGGATCATCGCGTTCATCTTCTGGCTCACTTTATTGAGATATTCGTCTACAATCTCGCGGAGCTGGGCTTCTTTTTCGTCGGACAGGACAATCTGGTCGAGATAGCGGAGTTCGTCGCGCTGAAAGGCGCGGGGCAGGCGGCCGAGCACAACATCGCGCGGCTCCGGCAAGGGCAGCGGAACGGTGATCTTGCACAGGATGTTTTCGTCGGGATGCTCGGGCACAAAGCACGAAATCAGGCGCTTGCGACGCAGGCCGTGAAGAATCCGGGCGACGGTGTCGGGCGGCAGTCCGGTGCGCCGCGCCAGATCGCTCAGCGGAATCTCGAAGTGCCCGGGCTGAAAGTTGGCGTCGCAATCCAGTTCGACCAGCTTCTTGAACACGCACCATGCCCCCTGCCGCACCTTGCTGTTGATCCATTCCGGCAAGCCGCATAATTCCAACCACACGGGAAACCATGTCCGCTGCTCGCTCATCGGAACGGCTACCAGATGATCTCGACGGGATAGCGTTGCAGAACACTATCGGCGCTGACGATCGAATACCCTTCCGCCCGCGCTTGGGCCACCAGCAAACGGTCGAACGGATCGCGATGATATGGAGGCAGATCCCGCAGTTCGTAAATATGGGACAAGAAGACCGGCAAAACAAGAATCCCGTTCGCTTGCACTTCATGCGCCACGATTTGGTCCAGTGGCATATCGAGAACCATCTTCCCCAGTTGCGTTTTGATCACGATCTCCCATATACTCACAACACTGACAGCCAGAGTGTTTTCACCGCTCTTGCAAAGGCCAAGTGCACGAGAAGACATCTTCTCGTGCTCAGATACCCACCACAGGAACGCATGTGCATCGAAAAGAAGTTTCATCCGGTCCCCAGCCAGAAATCGTCAGGAAGTGGGGCGTCAAAATCCTGGCCGATGTGAATCTTCCCCCGCGCGAACCCGGGAACACGTTCTTGCGGATGCTGCGGGACGGGGGTAATTCGCGCAAAGGGCTTTTCATCCTTCTCTATTAGAACCTCTCCGCCTGCCGTAATGGATTCCACCATCTCTTCCAGATGAGCCGGAAGGTCGGATATGTCCAGTGTTTTTGTATTCATGACTTGGATCACCTCGTTAAAGCGGATCAATCTGAGTTTTCTCCCTCCCCGTTTCGGCACCGCGGGGCTCCTCTGCCTTACTCCCTCCAAGCATCACACACGGTGCTGCCTGCGGTCAAGAACAAGACAGCAGAGTCAAAGCGAAACCCCTAAAACATCATCGGAAGTTTGATGCCGCCGGTCAATTTGGTCATTTCCTTTTGCGTCAGTTCCTTGGACTTTTCTATGGCGCTATTGACCGCGGCGACGACGAGGTCTTCAAGCATTTCGATATCGTCGGGGTCCACGGCATCCGGGCGGATTTCGATCTCGACAATCTGCTGGGCGCCGTTGGCCACAACCCGCACCGCACCGCCCCCCGACGACGCCTCGACCGTCTGGCGTTCCGCTTCCCGCTGTATTGCCTCGACCTGCTCTTGAATCTCTCTTTGCATTTTCTGAATTTGCTTGAGGTCAATCATGAGTTTGGTTGCCTTTCGATTGATCTTGCGCGTCTCGTTTTTCCATTACGGCTCTTGATTCTATAACGGAATTCCATCCAGAGCAACTTCCCGCGCGGAGAACATCTGCTTAATTACCTCAACCGCCTCGGCCAGCGACGGGTCGCGGCTGAGCGTCTCGCGCAGCCACGCGCGCGGGTCGGCCGGCGCTCCCAGATGCGGTGCGGCATTCATCGTGCCCGGCTCATCATCCAAGGCGATCCCGTTGGACAGGACCGACTCGGACTCGAATTCGGCCACTGATTCGCTCACGCGCACCGCGTCGGCNGACACACCGTTCCCGTTGCCTTCGAGGGAGTTTTCGCCGTTGGCGGCTGCGTCGGGTGTCGCCGGCAAATGGACGGCAGCGGGCACCACACGCGGCGCGGCAACGGGCGCGGCCGATCTCTCCGCCATCACGGCGGATGCCACCGGTACAGGAGTCGTGCGCTCGGCCAGCCGCATCGCGGGTGGTGTGCCGGGGGCCGCTGCAGGGCGCGACAGGGGCGTTGCACCCGCCGTCTCAGCGTGGCCGCTGCGGCTCATCGCTTCGATTTTCTTGATCAACTCACCGAGGTCGGTTGCTCCGCCCAGCGCCGTCAGTTTGATGAACGCCAGTTCGAGCGCGAACCGCACAGGCACGCCGCTTCGCATCTGTTCTTCGAGTCCGACAAGCACTTGGCTGATGTTGACCATCTGCGCCAAAGAGACACCGCCGACGATTCCCGTCAAGCGCCGCCGCTCGCTGTCAGGACGTCGTACCAGATCTGGCGCGGCCCCGGCTTTGAGAATCAGTCCATCGCGGACCAACTTCACCAGCTGGCGCGCCACGCGTTCGAGGTCGCGCCCCGCATTGACCAATTCGTCCACCTTCTGCAGCAACTCGGCGGTCTTGCCCGTGCACAGGCCGGCGAGCAGACTCAGACAGGCGTCGCTGTCCACAAGTCCCAGCAAATCCTGCACGTCCTTCAGCGAGACCGAACCAAGGCCCAGTGCGGCCACCTGATCGAACGCCACCAGCGCGTCGCGCATCGAGCCTTCGGCATAATGGGCAATGGTTTCGAGTACGGCACGCTTTTCGTCGGGGGCGACCGTGATCGAGGGCTCGCGGGCGAGAATGGTTTCGAGCCGCCCGACAATATCCGCTTCGGTGATTTGCGAAAAGTTGCAGACTTGGCAGCGCGACCGGATGGTGGCCGGAACGCGGTGCGGCTCGGTGGTGGCGAAAATAAATTTCACGCGTTCGGGAGGCTCTTCGAGCGTTTTGAGCAGGGCGTTGAACGCGCCGGTCGAGAGCATGTGCACTTCGTCAATGATATAGACCTTGTAGCGGGCGGCGAAGGGCGTGAAGTTGACCGCCTCGCGCAGTTCGCGCACGTCGTCCACCTTGTTGTTCGAGGCACCGTCAATCTCGACCACGTCCATGTCGCTGCCGGCGGAAATGGCGCGGCAGAATGTGCACTTGCCGCACGGCTCGGGTGTCGGCCCCTTCTCGCAATTGATCGCGCGGGCGAGAATGCGCGCGGTCGAAGTTTTGCCCACCCCCCGCGGGCCGCAGAACAGATAGGCCTGCGCAATCCGTCCCTGTGCAATCGCGTTTTTCAGCGTCTCGCTGACCTGCCGCTGCCCGACAATTTCGTCGAACGTCTTCGGCCGCCACTTGAGCGCAAGACCGACATACGGTTCATCGGCCGGCGCCGGTGCCTCTCCGGCAACATTGCTCTCAACTTGGCTGTCCAACAAGGTGTCCATCTTCTGCTCTCCACCTGCAACGGTCACTGGATTTCGATCCCCGTGTCAATGACTTCTCGAACAAGCGAAACCACTGTCTATGTTTTTTATACTCATCCGGCGTATTGCAAATAAAATCCACTGGGCAATCCAGACGTCCAGACGCCAGAAGCGGCAAAACATATCGCGCGTTTGTATCGTTCCCCTTTGAAGTAGTCAGACGCAATGATCAAATCAACGTCGCCATCGCGACGGGCGGTTCCCGCTGCGCGCGATCCAAAGAAAATCATTTTCTCAACATAGATCGCCCGGCTCTATTCCTTCCGTAACTCTCTTGGTTTGTCGAGAGGATCTTCCCGCTCCCTCATACCATTACTTCCGCGGCAGTGGCAATATCTCTTTCCGTGCCTTTTCGCTCGTATTTACATATTGATCCAGCTCAACCCAAAACGTCCAGCACTTCGAGCGCGAGATCGGCGCGGTTGAACGGCGGCATGATATAGACGCCATGGGCCATCGGCGCGCACTCGCGCAGCGCCTCGCGGGCAATCGCCAGACCTTCTTTTCGCGCCTCAGGGCCGGAGCCGGCTCTGCGCATCCGTTCGCGGATCGCGTCGGGAATTTGCATGCCGGGAATTTCCTTGTGCAAAAACTCTGCGTTGCGCGAACTGACCAAGGGCAGTATCCCCACCAGCGCCGGCACGCGCAGGTGCGCCGTCCGCCGGATGAATTGCTCGAACAGCCGCACGTCATACACCGGCTGCGTCATCACATATTCAGCGCCGGCGGCGACTTTCTGTTCCAGCCGGAAGATTTCCTTGTCCAAGTCAATTGCGCCGGGATTCGCGCCGACGCCCACGAAAAACTTCGTCGGCGGCCCGATCGGGCTTCCCGCCAAATCCAACCCCGCGTTCAACTTGCGCACCATGCGCACCAGCCCAATCGAGTCCACGTCGAAGACCGCCGCCGCCTCGGGATAATTGCCCAGACGCGGCGGATCGCCCGTGATCGCCAAGACGTTGTGGATACCGAGCGAGTGCGTGCCGAGCAGGTCGGCCTGTATCGCCAAAATGTTCCGGTCGCGGCAGCAATAGTGAATGATCGGCTCAATGCCGAGTTCATCGCGAACACGCAGCGCAAGCGCCAGCGGGCTCATGCGGGCCATGGCGCGCGGGCCGTCGGCGATGTTGATGGCATCCACTCGCGTGCCGACGAGTGCGCGCGCCGAAGCAAGCGTTTTGGCCGGATCGCTGCCGATGGGCGGGTCCATCTCGACACTGACGACAAATTTGCCGGCGCGCAATTTTCCTGCAAACTGCGAGAGCGTCTCGGCCGGCGCCGGCCGTGCGACTTCGCCCGGCTTGACTTCATTCAACAGGGCGACCTGAATCGTCGAGGCCGGTTGAAGCGCCTTGGCCTGTGCGCGAATCTGGCGGATGTGCGCGGGTGTCGTGCCGCAGCAGCCGCCGACAATCGCCGCGCCTTTCTGGATCATACGCCCCGCATAGACGGCCATGTATTCGGGCGTGCTGAGATAGATCAAACGGTTGTCGAATTCCTGCGGCAGTCCGGCGTTGGGTTGAACACAAACCGGCTTGGCCGTCAGCGCGCGCATTTGTTCGAGCACCTCGAGCGCAGTGGCCGAACCGATGCCGCAGTTAAAGCCGACGACCTCGACGGGTGCGCGATCGAGCGCCTTTGCAACCTCCTCAATCGTGTAGCCGAGGTCGGTTCGCTCGGCGTCGGCGAAACGCACTTGGGCAATAACGGGCAGATCGCTGGCGGCACGCACAGCCTCGATCGCGACAATCAGTTCGGCAAGGTCGGCAAAGGTTTCGAGAACAAACAAGTCCACGCCGCCTTCGGCCAGCGCCGCCGCCTGCTCGCCAAACACAGCGCCCAGTTTCTTTCGATCCACAGGGGTTCCGCGCCAGCGCGGCTCGCCCGAAGGGCCGATCGAGCCGGCGACGAAAGCCGAGTCGCCGGCGGCTTCGCGCGCCAAGCGCGCGCCCGCGCGATTGATGTCGGCGACTTTGTCGGCCAGCCCCGCCGCTTCCAGTTTCAGGCGGTTGGCGCCGAACGTGTTGGTCTCAATGATGTCAGCGCCGGCTTTGACATACTCGGCATGGACCTCCTGAACGAGGCTGGGTTTGGAGAGATTGAGCGCCTCGAAGTTCTGGTTAATATACACGCCTTTGTTGTACAGCATGGTGCCGACAGCGCCATCGCAGATCAGCGCGCGCTCGCTGAGGCGGTCGAGAAATCGGCCCAGTCGTTTTTGACGAAGAGTGTCGTTGGACATGGCTCAAACGGCGCACAGGACAGACAACGCGGCCGGGGTGGACTATATGGACAGAATGGACAGCATGAATGGAATGGACGGAATAGACAACACGCCGAGGATAGACAGAATAGAGTTAGTAAGCCGCTTTGTGTGTTGGGCTGGCTCCAGCGCTTTCATTCAAACCACCCAATCCGTCCGTATTGCCCACCCTCTCTATTCCGTCCACGCTGTCCACTTCGTCCACCTTGTTCCCTGCGTGTCCACCCTGCTCTTCCTTTCAAATCTCAATCGGCTCTCCCAGTCGGCGGACAACAGCTGCCGTGCTTTTCCTTGCGCGAATCGGTTTCAACGGCGTCGGTGTCGGCCATTTAGGACGGATCGGCAAACGCTCAGTATAGGCACGCACCGCTTCGCGAACCGCCTTGGCGGAATCCTTTTCCAACAAATCGCGCGCCATCGCCTGAACATCGCTCAGCCGCAAACCGCGAATGACCTGCTTGATTTCGGGAATGCGAACCGGGCCCATGCTCAGTTCATCTATCCCCATCCCCACCAAAATCGCCGCCATGGTGGGATCGCCGGCCAGCTCGCCGCAGACACCCACCCAAATGCCATGCTTGTGCCCCGATTCGATGATCCGATGAATCAGCCGCAGAACCGACGGGTGAAGCGGCTCATAGAGATGCGCAACCGTTTCATTGACGCGGTCCACGGCCAGCGTATATTGGATCAGGTCGTTCGTCCCAATCGAAAAGAAATCCACTTTGGGGGCCAGCAAATCCGCTGCGACCGCCGCCGCCGGCGTCTCGATCATGACGCCGATCTCAATGTCGCGGTCATACGCGATGCGATGATGGCGAAGCTCCCGCTGGATGTCCTCGCAGATGGTTTTCGCGGCCTGCACTTCTTCAAGACTCGACACCATCGGAAACATGATCTTGATGTGGCCGTAGATGCTGGCGCGGAAAATGGCCCGCAACTGCCGCCGGAACAATTCCGGGTAATGCAGGCACAGGCGAATGGCGCGCAATCCCAGAAACGGGTTGAGCTCTTTCGACAACGGAACCGTTTTGGCGAACTTGTCGCCTCCAAGGTCCAGCGTGCGGAAGATCACCGTGCGGGGATGCAGGGCCGCAATCACCGAGCGATACATCTCGAACAGCTCATCCTCGCGCGGCAGACGGTCGCGGTTCAGAAACAAAAACTCCGTCCGAAACAGCCCGACGCTCTGTGCGCCGTGCTCGATCACGTGCGGAACTTCCTCCGGCAGTTCGATATTGGCCCCCACTTCGACCGCGTAACCGTCAAGTGTCTCCGCCGGCAGATGGCGGTTCTTCGCCAGCTCCTGCTCAAACTTCTCAAAAGCTTTCTGCGATTTCTCATAGTCCTGCAGCGTGTCGCGGGTCGGACGCAGAATAACATAGCCATTGACGCCGTCGAGGATAAGCAAATCGCCCGACCGGACATGCTGCGTCAGTTCACCGGTGGCCACCACAGCGGGGATTTCGAGCGCCTTGGCCATGATGGCCGTGTGCGACGTGGGCCCGCCGCGGTCGGTCGCAAAGCCGATCACCGTCTCTTTGTTCATCTGCGNGGTATCGGACGGTCCCAAGTCGCGGGCCACAACAATCGCCGGTGCTTTCAACCCCGACAAGGCCGGACGCTCGTGCGTCATGAGGTTGCCAATCACGCGCTGGGCCACGTCGGCAATATCGGCGGCGCGGGCGGCAAACATCTCGTCCTGGATTTTCTCGAACCGCGCTGCCTGCTTCTGCACCTGCGATTGGAGCAGATATTCGGCGTTCATCCGCTCGTTGCGGATTCGCTGCACGGTTTCCTCTTGAAACGACGGATCATCCAGCATCATCAGATGGGCATCAAACACAGCCGCCTGCCGCTCATTGATCTGACGCGCGACCTGCTGGCGGAGCTTCTGAATCTGCCGCCGCGTCCGCTCAATGGCTTTGAGAAACCGTTCGACCTCGCGTTCAACGTTTCGCTCGGCGATCTCGACCGCAGCAACCGCCGGCTGGCTCGGGTCGAACACATACGCGCGCCCGATCGCAATCCCCGGCGAGGCCGGAATGCCTTTCAATACGATTTGCCGCGATGACAAAGCGGACCGGATGGCAGACGGCATGGAATTCTTACCCCTTGGAGGTAATCTCTTTGATCAACTTGCGCCAAGCATCCTGCGTTTCTTCGCGCGTCTCATACTGCTCAAACTTTTCCATCTCGGCAATCATGCGGCAGACGGCTTCCAGCGCCAGCTCGGCGTTGCGCCCTTTGGTCTCGACCACCAGCTCCGTGCCGGCCGCGGCGGCAAGGCCCAAAACTCCCATGATGCTTTTGGCATTGACCTTTTGACGGCCATCAGTCAGTGAAACGTCGCAGTCCGGAAAATAACTGGCCGTCTGAACCACCAAGCTGGACGGTCGGGCATGCAGACCAAGGGGATTCATGATACGAATGGTTCGTCTGGCATTGGTTTTTCTTTCGGCCATTTCGCAGAAAACTCCCGACACCGCTGTCTTGCCGGAAAGCCAATAAAGCATAGAATCGTTCGAAGCGCGAACGCAACCGTTTTTCCAGAGTCTTGGCAACCGGAGTATGATGCAAAATGTTACGCAAAATAATGTTGCCCGGTTTTGTGCGCGCCACGGTTTCGTTTTCTTCGGAACGCAGAAAAGGCGGCAAATTATAAATCCCATGTTTTTACCGGCGGTTTTTCCAAACGCACAAAATTGCGGCCTATTCCACTTCATTTTTGAACGCGCCTTTTGCGCAATAAATTTTTTTTGCTAAACGATGTTATTTTTCTTGACGCGCTCCGCAGTCTTTTAGTTGGATTCCACTGAGTTTTGCAGGCGGTTGCTTGTTTCCGCCGTGCTCGCGTGACCGCTGGCTCGACACGAAACTGGCCGATTCGTGAGGAAACAAGCGGGACTCTTGCAAAACAGCGGGTCGCCTCCCAAGCGGTCCGACCATAAGGGAAAGGGGGAATAACCCATGGCAAAGGCGAAGGCGAAGAAGCCCGCCAAGAAGGGCAAGAAGTAACAGCGTTACACTGTGTACTTCTCTCCCCGGAAGGCTCGTGCGCGGAACACCGCGCGAGCGTGCCTTACCCTAGGGGATGAGAATCCCGGGTCAGCCAAGGGAGAAAGGGGTGACGCCAATGGCAAAAAAAGCCGTCAAGAAACCCGCCGCAAAAAAACCGGCGAAGAAAGCGGCTAAGAAATGCGCTAAGTAGGTGAGCCGCCCGCTTCGGCGTGCGGGTTTCCCGTGGGCATGGGTTTCAGCCCCTCAGAAATCGCACGACACTCGCAGTCTGTGGAAATCTTCCATGGGCGTCGGCCAAGGCGAACCGTGTGAATGCGAGGGCACAGCGCCTGCGGGGCATCACTTACAATGACCCCTGTGGAGGAGAAGACAAGGCGTCTTCTCCTCCATTTGTTTTTGGAAGAAAAAGGCGTGTAGGCTTGTTGCGGCGGCTCAAGAGATCAATCCATGTTTGCGCAACAAACGCTGCATGACCGGCTCAATCTTTTGCCGCAACGCCTCGTTGGCATACGCCAGCCATGACACCGGCGACTCTGTGTCGAGCGGAGCGTCGAAAGGATTGCCTTCAAGATCGGTGACGATAACGCCGGCTTCGCGCGCGAGGAGCTCCACACAACAGTCGTAGGGATGGGCCGCAAGGGCGGGAACCGCGCCCGCCGGAATCCCGCGCTCGATCATGCGTCCGCGCAAATCGCCGTTGAAGCGGTCGTGTCCCACAATCAGCTCATACCACTGGCCGGCGGTCGAAAGGTATTGATCAGCAAAGACAATGGCGCGCTCGCTGCGCAGACCGCCGAGCTCGCGGACAAGTTCCTCTTCGATTGCGGCGACCATTTCTTTGCCGCCCGGAAAGAAATTGGTCAGCATGGCAAAACCATGCTCGATGCTGTCGGCACGGCTGGGCGAATAGGGATGCTCGACCTCCGCGCCGGTGTCCAGACGCCGGCGCACAAGGCGCGGCCGCTCGCCCCGCACCGTGAACAGGCAGTCGGCGTAAATCTGCTTGGATGTCGGTAGCTCGGTCATGCAGGCCATGGTGGCATCGCGCAGGGTCGGACAGGATTTCGGCCCGTTGTTGTGGCCCGCCCCTCCTTTTCCTTCCTGCCGCCGGCCCCTCGCGTCTGAATTGGGCACAATTGCCGCCAGCGACCATGCGCTGCGTTTGTCATACATCAACGGGCGTGTGCCGTCTATGGGGTCCACGATGAGATAGAACTCGGCGTTGTCCGGCGTGGTGTCGGGCGGGAAGGCGGCGCGGCCCGTTTCGCCGACGCCCTCGGCGATGAGGATGAAGCGCTGATGAGCACTCCACATTCTGCAGAAGGTCACCAGCTCCTTCTCGACATCGGCATCCATGGCATAGATGATGTCGCCGCCGGCATCCTTGGCCACTTGCGCGAGCGCCACCGTACTGCGGGCGCGCAGACTCTCCATAACAGTACGCTGAAGGATTTCCTGCAGCGCGCGCAGATAGCAGATTTCGGGAGGACGATTCATTCGGAAATCCTATAAAGGCAAAACGCAAGGAACGCGCTGACCATGCCGTGCATCGCGTCCTCTTTTTCCCGCCTACAGCTTCAGCACTTTTCCCATCTCGCCAAAGTGTCCCTTCAGCGCCGGATACAATCCGGTAAAGCGCGCGTAGATGTCATTGTATTGCTCGCGGCGTTTGGCGTCGGGGTCCACATACGACGCAATCGGAAGAATGCGCTCGGTGGTTTCAAGAAAATCGCCGAATACGCCCGTGCCGATGCCGGCCAGAATCGCCGCGCCCATCGCCGGCCCTTCCGTGTTGGCGGGAATGGCGATTTGCAGTCCGAAAACATCGGCCACGACCTGCCGCCAGAAGGGGCTTTTCGCACCGCCGGCGATCAGCCGCACCTGCTCCATCTTGGCGCCCAAGCCCCTCATGATCTCCAGTGAATCGCGCAGCGCAAAGGTCACGCCCTCGACAATCGCGCGCACCAGATGCCCCTTGGTGTGGCGGAACGACAGCCCGATGAACGCTCCGCGCGCAAACGGGTCTTTGTGCGGCGAACGCTCGCCCATCAGATAGGGCAGGAAGAAAAGCCCTTCGGCCCCCGGCGGCGTGTCGGCAGCCTGTTTCATCAGCAAATCATACACATCCGCCTTTTTCTTTTTCGCCGCCGCCCGCTCGACCTCCGCCAACTGGTTGCGATACCATTGCAGCGACATGCCCGCCGACAGCATGCAACCCATCAGATACCACTGGCGCCGCGTGCTGTGGCAGAACGTGTGCAGCCGCTCCTGCGGATCCACTTGCGGGGTGTCGGTCGGCGCGAAAATGACGCCCGACGTACCGAGGCTGGTCATCACGCGGCCCTCGACCACGATCCCGCTGCCGACCGCGCCGCACGTGTTGTCCGCTCCGCCGCCGACACACGGCGTGCCTTTGGCCAGTCCGGTCGCGCGCGCCGCCGCCGCCGTCACATGGCCGCACACGTCATACGACTCATAGACCTTCGGCAGCCACTCGCGCGGAATGCGCAACGCCTCCAGCACCTCGTCGCTCCAGCGCCGGTTCTTTACATCGAACATTACGGTGCCGGCGGCGTCCGACACTTCCGCCGCGTATTCGCCGGTCAGCCGATAGCGAATGTAGTCCTTCGGCAAAAGCACCTGGCGAACCTTGGCGAACTTCTCCGGCTCGTGATTGCGCAGCCAGACCACCTTGGGCGCGGTGAATCCGGCCAGCGCCGGATTGCTCACGAGTTCGTGCATGCGCTGCGGGCCGACCGTCGCCATGATCTCGTCGCACTCGGCGGCCGTGCGCCCATCGCACCACAGAATAGCAGGCCGGATGACCTTGCCTTTTTCGTCGAGGAACACCGAGCCGTGCATCTGCCCGCTCAAGCCGACACCCTTGATCTCCTCGGGCTTGACGCGGCTTTTGTTCAGCACCGCCGCAATGCCCTCGCACGTTGCGCGCCACCAGTCTTCGGGATGCTGCTCCGCCCAGCCGGGATGCGGTGTAAGCAGGGGATATTCGACGGTCTTGCTTGCGCGTGTCTTGCCGTTTTCATCAATCAACAACGTCTTGGTGCCCGAAGTGCCAATATCAATACCGAGCAGGTAGGACATGGTCGTTGTGCTCCTTTCCTATTTCGGAAATCCAATCGCACGCGCTAGCTCGTTGACTTGAGCGGCGAGGGTCAAGCGAAAAGTGCGGAAAAACGCGATGAGGGCTGATTATGCGGGCCTACCGCGCGGGTTGATGCGGCAGACGTGCATCCGCGGCGGGCGCTCTTTCGGGCCCTGCCGCCGGCGGGGCAACTTCGGGCGCGCGCAGCTTGCGATAGCCTGCCAGCGCTTCCGGCCCCTGCAGCGTGGTCATGGTCTCGCACGGAATGCGGCAGAGGCGGCATTGGCGCAGACCGCGAAGCACCTGTCGCGCCTGCGGCGACCGCAGAAGCGCGCGGAAGCGATAGTCAAAATCGCGCAGCGAACCGAGGCAAAAGGACGGCGGACAGCCGCCGTTGGGATACACGCTGCAGTCGGCCTCGATGAGAAACTGCGTGCGGCCGGCCCAGCAGTCGAAATCGCGCGGATAACCGCGCAACTGATGCTCCAGCTCGCGCAGCGCCAGCGATGGATCGCTCTTCCGAATTTCAATCACGGCTTCGAGGAACTTCTGCACCGCTTCGCGTTCCAGTCCGATCTCCATCTCGTCGTTGGCATACAGCTCGCCGTGAACCGGATAGATCGGGTTGAACTCGATGTCGCGCTCGCGGCAGAAATGAAACACCGGCAGCATCTGGTCGGCGTTCTGGTTGGTGAGAACAAAATTGACCTCGATCGAAATCTTCTGGCCCGCCTCGCGCAGCGCCAACAGACGGTTGATCGTCTGCACGACTTTCGGAAAAACACCCGGCACACCGCGCACGCAGTTGTGCGCCTCGCCCAGACCGTCGAGCGACAGCATGATTTGGAGCCGCCGGTGCTGATACGCCAGCGCTTCGTTGACCACCGACAGGAGCCGCAGCGGGTTGAAGCCGTTGCTGTTGATGTTGACCGTCGCGCGCGGAAATGCCTCACACACGGCGCGAACCAGTTCGGCCAGATCGCGCCGCAGCGTCGGCTCGCCGCCCGTCAGACTGACATGCGTGACGCGCCGCAGATACCCGCGGTTCGCACGCGCGATTGTGTGGATTTCGGCCGGCGCAATCTCCGGCTCCGCCGACGCCGGCGTTTGCCATGCGCTGCACATCGCACAGCGCGAGTTGCACCGCTTGGTCACGGCAATGCGCAGTTTGCGCGGACGGACGCGAAAGCCCAGCGCATCGGCCATGCGATAGCGAACGGTTCGCCACAGCGCCCGTCCGAATGTCATTCCACTTTTTTCCGCCCGCTTGCTCATCTCAAAAAGACCGTAAGGCCGACACGCCCTTGCAGGCAAGGAAATTTCCAGCAAAAACATCTCTCCCGCCCCTTGGGAAAAGATGTTTCACGTCCCCCGGCAAGGTATTTCCCTTTGCGCTGACCAAACCCTCGTGGAGGGTCGGGTTCCACCCCGACCGCACCCCGACCGCATAACATTCCTCGCCGTTGCACCCGCACGCTGTGTTTTTGCTTGAACATCCGCACAGGGATGCCTTGGTTTTTCACAGCAACCACGCGCAAACCCCGCGCGTGTCGTTGTGCCGCGCGCCGCCGTTCGCAAATGCTCTGGTCCGCTATTCCACCCCAAAGGAGCGCCGCCATGTCCCGCAAAGCCAACCGCCGCCAGTTTCTCCAGCACGCCGCCGCCGCTTCAGCCGCCGCAGTTTTTCCCGCCACCCAGCGCCCGGCCGACGCCACCCGTCTCCGCGAGGCTTTCGACCACTGGAACGCCCAACTCATCCCCGCGCGCTTCCCAAACCCACAAGCAAAGAAGAAAGCAAAGAGGCAGATAGTAAAAGAAAAGAAGGCGAAGTGAAAGGTTTACAGTAGGATCGAATTTATCCCTATTTCCAGACGGTAAGGATTGCCTGAAGGTAGCAAAATACTGGTCCTCGTTGCATTTTGTCATGGACAAATTGGTTCCGGTAGCTTCGCAAGCAACCGTAACAGGAGGTATTCTCGGCACAGCCGCATGCGCCACTAACGCGATTCTGAGCCACTGCAAGGCATCTGCGGAGAATCGTTTCTTCTTCAAGGCGGGCCACCAAGCCGGCCCCGCCAGGCACATTGTCGTAAAGAATGATCGGAGGCACTTGCCGCCCCTCACATTGCGCGACGGCCGCGCTGAGATCATTGGAAGGGATCTCAAGCACTTCCGCAGCGGCCTCTGCCAACGCATAAGCCAAAGAATATGCAAACCACAAAGGATTAATGGACGCTTCAATTGCACGATGAAATTTAATCTGCAGCACATCGGTTTCAATCTCATGCCCCAGACTAACTTGAGTGCAAGGTCCAGGACATTGCTTGCCGTACGCTGTCTTGTGGTCGTCCGGAGGGCTTAGAAAACCGGCGCCGCATTGCCCACAAATATAGAAGCCTTCGCTCTTGCGACCTTCGCAAAGAACAACCATCCTTCCTGGACATGCTTTCTGAACTATCACTTCGGGTGATTGAGGTGGAAATTCAATAGTACTTGGATTGGGAATTGAAAGTCCAGCAAAACACGGGCGTGTTGAAAACATTCTTGGCCAACGGCGTCTCGGCTCCTGCGGATCGTTAGAGTCCGTCACAAAACCAAACTTGGGAATTATATACTGCCCTCTTATATAACGGCAATCACAGGCACTTGCGGGTTCAGCCTGTCCCTTTTCCCATTGCATAAATGCATTATGTTTACTGCACCGTTTGTATTGCTTCCGCGGCCACTCTTTGTCCAGAACCTTTTTCAGGCCATATGATGTCCACTCCTTTTTATTTGCGATCAGCTTGCTCGTTGGGGCGAACTCTGAAATGGCAACGGATAAATCCCTTTGCAATTGCACATCAAAGCATTCCCTGCTCTGCCGCGCCGGGCCGGTGTCAAGTTCGACTACATCCACAGGGAAACCATACTTTGGAATGACGGCTTTCCGGGAAAGAAATTCAAGAGTTTTTTCTCCAGCTATCGTGTCTGCACGTTTACTCGCCCACTCAGCGGTTTTGTATTCCCTTTTTCCTGCACAATCAGATTCAAGTTCGCGAATGTATTTATAATCGCTAGACAATTCGCTCTGGGCGTCGCGAAGCTTATCAAAAATCCTCTCGATCCAATCTTCCGTTCCCAGTCCAAGTTTATCATGTAACTCCTTTGGGACAATAGCGTCAAGTGAAACCTCTATCTCTTTCCGGTGATCGCTGAGAAAAGCCTGTAAATCGATAACACCGCGCGGATCCTCCAAACTGGCAAAGAAATGCTTGACCGTTTGAAACCGTTCAGGAAAGCGGCGAAAGAAGAAAGATAACACCGTTGCCATAACATGCCGGGAAACAATCTTTGCATTTTGAATTGCAAGAAGCGGAGCACCGATCCTACCGCTAAGTAGCCTATCCCGGTTTGTCCTTAAATTTGCCCAGTGATAGAGATCATGGGGATTCCGCCGGCAGTAGGTTATTGCAAATCCCGGATGCCCGCGCCGCCCTACTCGCCCAACGCGCTGAACATAGTTGTAGGTCTCAGGCGGA
>JAOAGV010000083.1 GCA_026415575.1 Candidatus Sumerlaeia bacterium | reverse complement strand
GTACTGAGATGTGTCACTTCCCCCGGTTGCCTCGTACCCGCCTATGGATTCAGCGGGCCGTGACGGAGGGTTGCTCCGTCGGGTTGCCCCATTCGGAAATCCCCGGATCAAGCGCTCGCTTGCAGCTTCCCGGGGCTTATCGCAGCTTGCTACGTCCTTCTTCGACTACAGACGCCAAGGCATTCACCGCACGCCCTTAGTAACTTCGCACTTTCCCGAGATAACTCGGTTCGTGTTGAGGCTTTCGGTTAGACGCGTTCTTGAATTGTCAAAGAGCCATTGCCGCGGGCCGCCCGGGCCCTTTCGGCACACCTGCTATGTCCACGGCCCGCTGTCGGGCCGCTTCCAAACTCACCCATCGTAAGAGAGGCTTTTTTCGCTTTCTGCCTCTAACTTCTTCTCTCGCCTCTCACTTCTCATCTGGTGGAGCAGACGGGATTTGAACCCGTGACCCCCGGCTTGCAAAGCCGGTGTTCTCCCACTGAACTACTGCCCCTTTTATCGGGTGTCCTGTCTTCGTCTTGACCGGTCTGACTCGTCGGACTGGTCAGACGTGTCGGACTTCTCTCCCACACACTATTGCGCTCCGCCTCGCGGCTTTCGCCCGCGCGACGGGCGCTCATGCCTTTCGGCTACTGAGTTCGTTTGCTGGTGGGCGTAGTTGGAGTCGAACCAACGACCTCACCCTTATCAGGGGTGCGCTCTAACCGGACCTGAGCTATACGCCCATAAAGGTGAGACGGAAAAGTAAGGGAGGTCGTCGGACTGTCAAGGGGAAAAACAACCTCGCGTATTGCGTCACATCCTTAGGCGACTCAGGGCCGGCTAAGCCACCGGTCCTTTTGTCCTCTTCAAGTGTCTGCCCCCGTTTCGTTCAAACGCTCTGCGAAAATTTTTCCGGGCATCTGTTCGCCCGTTTTGTCAACCGCGCAATCAACTACCCTATGAAAACAGGCCGTTGGCTGTCAAGGCCTTTTTGAAAAAAATGTTTTGTTGCATTGTGGCTCCTAACCTGTTCAAAATCAAAAATATACAAACCCCTCTGCTCGGCAGGGCAAAAAAATCTTTCCAAAAAAATCCTCACTCCAGAGCACCACGGAATTTCTGAGGGTCTTTAGGAAGAGGGACGAGGGAACCGACCTCGCATGACTTTACCGTTGACGCAGAATGCAAAACAGCCCACTATGCCCTCCGTCGTTGGAACCGAATCCTGCGCATCGGGATATGCCCCTTTCGAGACTTTGCTGTTTCGTCCCATCGCAACGGCCTTGGTTCTAGACGCCTAAAACCCTATACGCCAGCAGGAATGCGAAAAGGACCATGCAGAGTCATTCTCAATCCATCAGTCAAAACCAAAAATCCAAAACTCTCCGGACGGAATTCTCGCATCGAACAGGCACAATTCTATGGCTGACGGGGTTTGTAGTTCTGGCTGCGGCGGCGCTTTCCGCACAGGCTGCCGAACCGGCCACCACGCCTTCGATCTCGCTGACCGAGGACATCGGACAGGCTGTCCGGAAAAAGGTAGCCGACGAGCTCGGCAAGACATTGCGCGATCGCGCCGCCGAGTATCAGCCGCTTTTCGATTCGCTGCGCAAGCGGTCCGCCGAGGAGATTCAGAAAATCGGCCAGTGGGAATATCACGTGGTGCTGGCCCGCACGTCGGAGCCTGCCGCGCTGGCCTCCGCCCTCAATGAGTGGGGCGAAAAGGCTGGGAGTGCTTCCACATCGTGTCGGCGTCGCCTGCCTCGCCGGGCGGTCTGCCCGCCGAGCATCTGCTCGTTTTCCGCAAACCCAAAGCCTTCTGGATCGGCCAGCTGCCGCTGCGCGAGATTCTCCGGCTCCTGCTCTCACTGTGGGCGGTTGCGGGCGACGGTGCGTCCGGCCCGCCTTGACGGGCACAGAACCATCCCCAATTCACTTCAACTCGACAATGGTCACGCCGTCGCCGCCGTCGGGCTGATCGGCCAGACGGAACGAGCGAACACTTCGGTGGGCACGGAGGAATTCATGGCAGGCCTTGCGCAAGGTGCCCGTGCCCCTGCCGTGGCGGATGTGCAGGGTTTCGATGTCCTGCTGGAGGGCCAGATCAATGAATTTGTCGAGGCGGGCAATGGCTTGTTCGGCGCGCAGCCCGTGCAGGTCCAGCACGTGCGAAATGGGTTGGCGCGGCCGGCCGCGAATCGGGCGCAGGGGCTTTTCCGCCGTTGGCGTTTCTTCGAGCAACACCGCCTGATCGGGTGTCACCTCGACCTCGACGTTGCGGATTCGAACCACGAGGCGCTGGCGCACGGGGTCCGTGCGAACCACATCGCCTTCATCGTGCAGGAATTCGACGCGCACGCGGCGGCCGGGCTGGAAGCGGTCGAGAGCTGATGGAGCAAACGGCGCGTCGCGGTCGAACGTCTGTAACTCCCGACGCACTTCGTCCTGCATGGTCTGGATTTGGCGTTTGGCGGCCAGCACTTCGTCGCGCGAGGCAAGGTGGGCTATTTGCTGTTCGACTTGCTGGCGGACATTGCGCAGCCAGGCGTCTTTTTCTTCGAGGAACTTGCGTTTGAGATTTCGGCGTTCTTCCTGAAGGGCTTCGCGCTCGCGTTCCAATTGGGCGCGCAGGTTTTCGGCGGCGCGCTCGCGGTTGGCGGCGTGTTCGAGTTCGCGGGCCAGCTCACGCTCACGCTCTTGCAGGCGCACGAGCACCCGATTTAAGTCATAGACGCCTTCGGGAAGCAGTTCGTAGGCGCGCTCGATGACACGGCGGTCGAGCCCCTGTTGGGCGGCGATGATCAGCGCCTCGCTAACGCCGGGAACGTCGAGCCGGAGGCGATAGGTAGGCCGGCGCGTCGAAGGGTCGAGATGGAACGAGGCGTTGCGGGCCCGCGGGTGGTTCTCCGCCCATGCCTTGAGGGCACCGAGATGCGAGGTAACCAGCGTCAAGCTGCCGCGTTCGAGCAGAGACTCGACGATGGCGACAGCCAGCGCACCGCCTTCGGTTGGGTCGGTTGCCGTGCCGAGTTCGTCGAGCAACACCAGCGTGGTGTTATCGGCCACGGCGAGCATTTGCGCAATGCGGCGGATATGCGATGAGAAGGTGCTGACGCCCGATGTGACGTCCTGCTCGTCGCCGATGTCGGCGAGAATGCGGCGGAAAATCCGGAAATTCGACGCCGGGTCGGCCGGAACGGGCATCCCCCATTGCACCATGAGCGTGAGCAGGCCGACGGCTTTAAGGGCGGTGGTTTTGCCGCCGGCATTGGGGCCGGAAATAATCAGGCCGCAATCACCGGAATCGAGCGGCAGATCGAGCGGAACGGATGTTTCGGGGGAATGTAGAACAAGAAGCGGATGATGGGCGGAGATCAGGCGAAGCGGCCGCGCGACCTGCCGTTGGGGCAGAGTCCATCGGCGGTTGTAGCCAAAGCGGGCGCGGGCCATCTGCTCATCGAGGTCGGCCAGCAACGCAGTGTTGTGCTCGAACGAGGGGAGTTGCTCGCGGATGGCGTCGCAAAGGGCGATGAGAATTTTGCGGACTTCCTCGCGCTCGGCAACACGCCGCTCGGTCAGGTCGTTGGTCATTTCGACCACCGGGAACGGCTCGATAAAAAACGTTTCGCCGCTGTGGGAGGCATCGTGAACAATGCCGCGAAGTTTGCCCTTGGCGCCGGCCTTGACGGGCAGGACGTAGCGGCCCTGCCGCTGCGTGATAAACTCATCCTGCAGGACGTCGGCATCGGCAAGCGTGCGCATGAGGCGTTCGAGGGTGTGCTGGATTTGTGCTTCGAGGGCGCGGATTTCGCCGCGCAACTCGCGCAGCCGGGGCGAGGCGTTGTCCTTCACTTCACCGTTGGTTTCAATCGCCTGCCGGATATGGTATTCCACGTCATGAAGCAGGAAAAGGCCGGCGGCATGTTGGGCGACCGTCGGCGCCTCGGCGGTGTGCTGGGCAAAAAACTTTCGGACGCGCGCAACGACCGAGCAGAAGTCGGCGACTTGAACCAGTTCGGGCGGGTCGAGAATCGCGTTGCGCGGCCAGACGCGTTTCCAATAAGTGCGCAGATCGAGCAGGCCGTCCAGCGGCGGCTCTTGATTGCAATCCAAGAGGCGATACAGTTCAGCGATGCAGGCGAACTCGCGGGCGATCTGGTCGGGGTCGGTGGAGACGGGGCGTTTCCGGGCGCGTTCGCGGCCGAGATCCGAGCACGCGGCCCCGGCGACGGCGTCGCGGATTTTGCCGAACTCTAAAACGTCCTCGGTGTGGGGATCCAATCTTTCCATCTCCGTTGGGTGTGGGTCTTTGCATCAGGCAGGTCAGACCCGTCATTTTACTTCGGGCAATGGAATCTCCAGCGCGGTTGTTCCATTCGGCTGATAAACCCAGAAAAAGCGAAGGCCGATGTATTCGCGGGAACGGACATCGCCGGCGATGTCAATCTTGGCATAGTGCACGCCGTCGGCCGTTCGGATGAAGAAAACGGCGCGTTCGCCTTGGGCGGTTTCGCGCAAGTCCACGCGCGGCACATAGTCGGCGGTCGGCGCAACAGGCATATTGAAGAGGGCATATTCGCCGAACAAGCCTCGTGCGCGATAGAAACCACCGTTGCCGCGCGCCACCAGAACGGCGATCTGCCTGCCCGACTCGTCGGGTTCGCCGACGAAATCCGACTCGCTCTCGGCGGTCATGCGCCGCGCTGCAAAGTTCCATCCCATCCGGCGGCCGGACATGTGATATTGGATTTCACCCTCGCCGGCGGGCAGAGGCTGCGGTGCTACAACGGGCATCAGGCCGATTTCCACACGATACACCTTGCTGAGCGACGTGGTTTGCATCTGGCGCAGGGCGGGGCATTCGTAGTTCGGATAGAAGCCTGAAGCGCGCGCAAGAATGGTGAATCGCGCCTGCATGTTCTCATGCTGAATCTCGAACTCGCCGCCGGCGCCGGCAACGCGGTCGAACCGCCCGCCGTCCACCCAATTGTAGCGCTCGTCAAGTTTCTGAAACTGCACCGACACGGAGGCGCCGGCGACCGGCTGGCCGGTTTGGCGATTCACCACGCGGCCTTTGACGATGGCGCCTTTCTGGCAGGCAAAGGGGCTGGCGACTGCGAGCCAAAGGGCGAACACATGGAGCGAGCGGCTGGACAAAGAGGACATGAGTTTTCTCCTTCGGGAGGCGACGGACATCATGGACGTTATGGATGGCAGGAAAACAAGTCACCGCCCGCCCCACACGACCCACCACCCACCGCCTGCAACCCACGCCCGACACCTACTCCCCCAAGACCTTGATGATCAACCGTTTCCTTCGGCGGCCGTCGAACTCGCAATAATAGACTTGCTGCCACGGGCCGAGATCGAGCCGCCCCGCCGTGATGGGCACGATGACCTGATGGCCGACAAGGATGTTCTTGAGATGGGCGTCGCCGTTGGTCTCGCCCGTCCGATGATGGCGATAGTTGCGGCCTGAAGGGGCGAGGCGTTCGAGCATCTCGTCAATGTCCGCGATGATCCCGTCTTCGGCGTCATTGACCCAAACGCCGGCGGTGATGTGCATGGCCGAAACGAGCACGAGGCCCTCCTGCACGCCGCTCTTGGCCACCACCTCGGCCACCTTGTCCGTGATGTTGATATACTCACGCTGCTTGGTGGTGTTGAAGGTAAGGTATTCGGTTTGCGACTTCATGGTATGCTCCTGCGTGTTCCGTTTGCAGTCCACACTTCAGCATGAACTCCATACTGCGGCTTTTTATTCGGCATTCAGGACCAGCGCCAGTTTTTGAATATAAAACTCATCGCCTTTGCACCAAGGGAGGTCAAGGAAGCGGGCAAGTTTGTCGGACGGTTCATCGAGGATCAGCGCGCGGGCGGAGAAGATTTCCATCGCGGCAGTCGGGAATGCCAGCGGCGTTTCGTTGCGCCACATGTGCTCGAACGTCCATGCCATCCACCACAGCGGGCGATGGTGGTCCACATAGACATCCATGAGGCGGCGATGGATGCGGCCTGTCTGTTCGCGCAGGAGCCGCCCGACCTCCGGCGTAAGGTTTCGCCAGCGGCCGAAGATGGTGCGCAGGTGCGGCACGGAAACAATCACGCCGTCCTCCGGATGCGCCCATTCGTATTCGAGCCGCTCACGCATGGCTTTACGGACGGCGGGCAGGGCCTTGTCCACGAAATCGCGGTCGTCCAGATGTTTCGCAATCCGGCAGGTGGCAATCAGGCCGGCAATCCGTGCGTTGCCAAAATCGGGTTCGGTCTTGGAGGGCGGAGAATTGAACAGGTCGCGCAACTTCGGCCAGTCGCGCTCGAGTCGCGCCCAATCGCCGGTTGTACCGGCCCAGAGCCAGAGCGGATAGAGGCGGGCAAGGTCGCTTCGCACGAGGTCGTCTTGGATGCGCAGCATCTTCTCCGGCGCGGGATCATAGAGCGAACGCATGTCGCCGATGTTCGGATCATAGACGCTGCGGCCTGTCAGTCCGCCGAGCGGTTTGCCCTCCGCCGAGAGCTCGGCGACGCGCGCCTTGACGTGCTGCTGCAGCGCTTCGGGAAGATGGGGATAGGCCAGCGCCAATGTGCAGAGTGTTTCGGTCGGCTCGACAAAGAAGCGATAGGCCTCGACGGGATGCTTGCCGGCGGGGAACAGCAGCGGGCGCCAGTTGCGGGAGATGAGTTCGGTGACAGCGTCGGTCAATTGGCCGCGCAGGATTTCATTTTGCTTGCGGCCTGATGCTGCGGGTTTTGCGATTTCCCAGATAATCTTGTCGAGATCGGCGTCAGCGGGCGCGGCGTTTTGGGCGGAGGCGGAGAACAGCGGCAGAGCGGCCACCCGCGGCTCCATACCGTCGAGCGTTACTTTCAATCGCGGCATTTTGAGCAAATCCCAATCCCATTTCATCGCGCAAATCTTTTTCCATTCTTCGTCGGTCAGTTTTTCCGACGGTTCGGCGCTTTTTTGCGCGGCCTTGCCGCCGGCCTGCATCCGATAGGCAACTACCGCGCAGCCGGCATTGATCTCGTGTGTCGGCAGATAATAAAAACTGTCGCCGGCAATGGAGATCGGCACATCCATGACAGACCCGCCGCCATAGACTGCCGTGCCGCGCGCGATCCACTCCCAGCCGACCGGCAGCGGCTCGTCGCGCAAAATGCGCGCCCAAATCGCCAACGCCGTCCCGGGTTTGACCTCGTGCACGCCGCGGCACATCGGCTCGGCATAGCCCTTCAACGTGTCGAGGTCCATGGCATTGACATTGTCCTGATGCGTGTTGAAGAGGACGCGGCCGCCGACCGTCAGCGCGCATTGCTCGTCGTGAACAAGCAGCAGCGAGTCGTGCCAGCCGTAGGTGCGCGACTGGTCCATGATCGCCGTGATGTCGCCCGTTTTTGTATCGAGATAACCGACATTCAGGAACGGACTATAGTGTTCGTAGCGGCTGCGCAGCAGTGCCTGATACTTGACGATGACCTTGCCGTCGGGGGCGACTCGCGCGGGTTCGCCGGGGCCGTTCATGCTTTCGCCATAGACGATAGGGGCGACGAACTTCTGCCGGCCGGTCTGCGGGTCGAGCGCAAAAAACGTTTGCATGGCCGGGACATCGGCAAGCCGTTTGCGCAGATAATCCATCTGGCGCGGATAGGTCTCCGGCTTGGCCAGTTGCTCGAAATTCATTTTGCGCAGCTTGTCGTTTTCCTCTTTGTTATGGCGCCAACTGGCGAAGTCGCCGAAGACTTCCTTTACCATATCCAGCAGCACGGGCATGATAGCGTCGGCGCCTGCGCACGGCATGACCGTGACCAGCACGGTGCCGTCGGGGGCAATGACGGGATGATAGGCGCGGAAACTGACGCCGGGAAGTTTGGGGCTTTTCCACAGCGTCCGGCCGGAGTCGAGATTGAACGCATAGACGTGCATGTCTTCGCTGCCGACATAGACAAGGCGGCGTTGCGGGTCAACGGCGGGGCTGTTAAGGATTGGGCCTCCGGTTGGCGCGGTCCACCTGACGGCGCCGGTGGCCGCATCGCAGGCGTAGAGTTTGCTGTCGCGGCTTCCGGCGATGACAAGACCGTCGAACACAACAGGCGAGTTCCACACGGCGGCGCCGGTTTGCGCCGCCCAGGCAAACGAACCATCTTTTGCATGAACGCCGTAAATCTTTCCATCGGCGGCGCCGAAGAAGACTTTGCCGCCGGCAGCGGCGCAAGTGTGCAAAATCGCTCCGCCGGCCTTGTAAGTCCAAACGTCTTTGCCTGTTTCGACATCCATCGCATGCAGAACCCCGGCCATCGTGCCGACGAAGACTTTGCCGTCGGTGACAACCGGTTGTATGCCCGCGATCAGACCTTCGTCAGGAAAAAGACGATACCACTTTCGGTCGAACGGCGGACGCAGCTCGATCGGCGTTGCCCCGCTGCGGGCCGGGTCGTGCGCCAGCATGGGCCAGTCGGCATTCGAGCGGTCCGATTCGCTTCGGCTTTCGCAAAACCCCGCCGCACCGGCAAGCCCTGCAAACAACAAGGCAAGAAAGCGACTTTTCATGTTTACGAACCCCTGAAAGCAAGCCAATCACTGCCTCGCTCAATGGCTGCTGCTTATGTAAAAAGTTGCTTCAACGCTGTCCACAGGTTTTGCACCCTCTAGCGATTTTCTGACAAAGATTTCTTCGAGATCTGTGTAGAACCGTAGAAATCTGTGGTTTGCGGCCTTTTACATCGGGGCCATCGGAAAACACTTTTGGAGCATCGCTTGGGATGTATGCAGCGCTTCATGACACCAACGCGCCCCCATGAAAGTGGTCTATACAGAGAGATTATGGTATGCCGGCCAGCTTTTTCTGACCTCCAACAGTCCAACAGATTGCCGACTTGCCATGTGGCGCATGATTTCACTTGACGCGCACTTCTTTTCCTCACCAAAAGAATGGGTAACAATAAAGCCACCGGGCTGACATCCCATTCGAGGTCGGCACATGAACGGGAAGCGAGGAAGCGGACGGGCACAAATCCTTTTCGCCGTTGCGGCTGTGGTATTGGTGTCGCCACTGGCGGTGGGGCAGGGACCCAATCTGCATGTGAACGGGCAGATCGGCGGACTGTGCCGTGCCGTGGCCGCTGCGGGCAATTATGCCTATGTCAGCGAGGGGCCCAACCTTACGGTGCTGGATACATCCATTTCCACGCGGCCGCTGGCGGTCGGAAAAATCCGCATGCACGATTTTGTCCGCGGCATCGCCGTTTCCGGCAATCTGGCCTATTTGGCAGTGGGAGAGTGGGGTCTCCAAATTGTCAATGTCGCAACTCCGACTTCGCCGACATTTCGGGGCCGCTACGACACGCCGGACATCGCCGAAGGCGTTGTGCTCTCCGGTAATCTGGCCTTTGTCGCCGACGGGCAAAGCGGTCTGCGAATTATTGACGTGACCAACGCCGCGTCGCCCCAATTTCGCGGCGCGTATAACACTGCGGGCCACGCACAATCCGTCGCCGTCGCAGGCAGCATGGCCTATGTGGCCGATGGCGCAAACGGCGTTGTCATTCTCGATGTGAGCAATTCCAGCGTGCCGCAATACCGCGGAACCTATGCCACCAGTGGCTACGCATGGGATGTTGTCGCGTGGGGCGGCCTTGTCTATGTTGCCGCTGGAACGCAGGGGCTGGTCGTTCTCAACGTGAGCAATCCGGCGTCGCCGTCCGTATTCGGTTCCTACGATACGGCCGGCGAGGCTCGGGGACTGGCCGTCATCGGCGGATTGGCCTATATCGCCGACTGGGGCGAGGGATTGCTCATCTTGGATGTCAGCAATCCTGCCGCGCCGCAGTTCCGCGGAGTATATAACGCTCCGGGCGATGCCGACTTTGCCGGCGATGTTGCGGTCGCGGGCGGGAATGCCTACGTCGCCGACTGGAGCCGTTGTCTGCAAATCGTGAGTGTCAGCGCGCCCGCGTCGCCCCAGCTTCGCGCCACCTACGACGTGCCAGGCTGCGCCTATGGCGTGGCCTATTCGAACGGAATGGCTTATATGGCCGACGGGGCTAACGGGATTCAGATCATTGACGTCAGCGCCCCTTCGACGCCGACACTCCGGGGCATCTTTGACACGCCGGGCTGGGCCTCTCAAGTGGCCGTCGCCGGTTCCATGGCCTACGTGGCCGACGGCGCCAGCGGTCTCCAAATTGTGGACGTCAGCAATCCGGCCGCGCCCCAGTTGCGCGGCGCTTACGCTACGCCGGGCAATGCCCGCGGCGTAGCTGTCGCCGGCAATTATGCTTATATCGCGGACGGGAACCTGCACGTCATTGACGTGGCCAATCCGTCGGCGCCCCAGTTCCGCGGAGCCTATTTCACACCGGGCGACGCCAAAGCGGTTGTGGTTTCAGGCGGACTGGCCTATGTGGCCGACGGAACCGGCGGACTTCAGATTATTGATGTCAGCGACCCGCTGTCGCCAACTTTTCGCGGAGCTTATGACACTCCGGGGGATACGCATGGCGTTTTTGTCGAGGGCATAATGGCGTATCTGGCTGACGGTGGGGCCGAGTGCGGGTTGCGCATCGTCGAAGTCAGCATGCCCTCGCTTCCACAGCCGAGAGCGTTTTATCCCACGCTCGATGAAGCCCGCGGCGTGGTTGTCAGCGAGGGCTTTGCCTACGTCGCTCTCGCGCGCTGGGGTTTGCTCGTCTTGGATGTCCGCAACCCGTTGTCGCCCCAGCTGCTCGGCATGTATAATACGCCCGACGTGGCACAGGCCGTGGCGGCCGCCGAAGGGCTGGTCTATTTGGGCGACGGCCTCAGCGGGCTGTGGATTTTGCACTATACCGGGGGGACCGTCCCCGCCGCACCGTCCAACTTCACCGCGACCGCCCTCTCCATGAGTTCTATCGGACTTCGCTGGCAGGACAACTCGCTCAACGAACTGTCGTTCGAGATCGAACGCCGCCTTGGGACTACCGGCGCGTGGGCTTTGATCAAGAGCGCACCACGCAATGCGACCGCCTATGAAGATACCGGCCTGAGCTCCAATACTCTTTATTCCTACCGCATTCGCGCCAAAAACGGCGTCGGCTATTCGACCTATCCCAGCGCCGTCACGGCCCGCACGCTCAGCCGGCCCGCCGCCGTCCGGTCGGACTGGATTTGGTATCGGTAGCCGGAGTCCAGCCCGCGCGGCTTGGGCGCGCAGACGATTTTTGACCCCTCGCGGCCGCGCGTCTATTCGGGAATGTCGTCCCGCTGGAGAGATTCCAACATCTCCCTATCCAAAAGGTCTGGCGGTCTTCCGGATGCCCGTTTGTTTCGGATGAGACCGCCGAGCGACGCGCGTACCATTTCTTTGTAATTATCGTTCAACCTCGTGCCATTTGTTCAACGAGTCATTTCGGCGGTCTTTTGGTTTGGGGTTCTGGAGAAACTGGGTGTATGGGTGCCGGCGGACGACTTCCCAGATTGTCTCGTTGACCGCTTTTGCCCGCGCAGCGGTGATGTCTATATGAACACCGAGGTCGGGCTGATGCACATAAAAGCCATATTTTTCGCTTTCATAATTCCCGCGATCCTGAAAGATGCGCCAGTCCAACCCGCCGGGATTGTCGCGGAACAACACTGCATAATATGCAGCAGCCAACGTGTAGCGCGGCAAGCCGCTGCGCAAGTGTCCGCCGTCGGTGTAGAACTGGCCGATGTTGGTAAGTCCGGGTATTTGGCCGGCTCGCATCTTCTTGTCCAGCTCCAGAAAAATGTCGCCGACGGGAATCATCCCCAAACGGCCCTCGCGCCACAATTCCGGGAAGTTTTTCTTGAGGCCCTCCATCACGGCATACATGTGTCCGCGCGTGTGCGTGTTGCCTTGCGGCTTGGCCGGATCGTATTCCTTGAGCCAATGAGCCGCATAGTCGAACGATTTGCGCAGCGGTTCCATCTCCTCGTGACTTGGCTCGCGCAACTCGATGCGCTTGACGGCTTCCTGACGCTTTTCCCCCGACCGTATGGCCGATTGGATGGCCTCCTCCCGAATTCGGGCTTGAAATTCTTTTACTGCCGGAATGCCCGGCCAGGCGGTGTAAATGTATGCTCGACCCTTGGGGTTGAGCTGGAGATACTCGCGAATCAGATAGGAGCAGGCGGCAACATCGCCAATATCGGTCGGCTGATCAAACTTCACTTTGCCCTGCCACTTTTCGGTGACCACCGACGCAAGCCCATCGCCGCCGAAGATGAGCATCACGATCGCATCGGTTTGGGCACCGACGCGGCGGAACCGCTCGGCGTCGGGCCCTTTGTCCATCAGTCGTTTCATGTGGACCCAAATCGGCACACCGGGGGTGATGGCCGCATCCACGGTCCACCGCTTTCCCACGCTTTTGGCAAGGAGCGGGTGCAGCCCCGGCATCGTGTTGCCGGTGAGGCTGTTGCCGAAGTAGAACGCCTTGACCTCGTCGAAGCCCGCAGGCAAGGCGGTTTTCGGCGGGGAGAGGAAAAGCGCCATACCCACGACGCTTGCTGCTGCGAAAGCCCGTACAAAAGACCTCATAGCCCACTCCTTTTGCGCAAGACCCGTTGTCCGGACTGTCTCATGCGCACGGTTACTTTGAATTCTGTGACAGCCGGAACATGGCCTCCAGCCACCGGTCGCGGTTTTCGTCGCTTTCCAGCGGCCGGTAGCGGAAGCACTCAAACGCGGCGCGGGCTTGGCCGGTGGCAAACAGCGCCGGCCGCAAGGTGTAAGGGCCTGTGGCGGCCGCGAGGGCAAGTTCCATGTTCGGCTGAAGCAAAACCCAATCGCCGTCAGACAAGCGGTAGTAGAACCGCGCGTCTTGGTGTTCGTTGACAATGCGCAGCGTTACCCGCGTTGCGCCGAGAGTGGGCTCATCCGTGCGCGGGTAACGGCGAAAGCCCTCCTGCACGCGGCGCAGTTTTCCATCCGAACCCACGGCCAGACCGATATACAATTCGGGCGAACCGAAGAGCATCAGGCCGGCCAAGCCGTCGCCCTCGATCACCACGTCGGTTTCGATCTCGTATGCGCGGTGCATGGCCATAATCGTCAGGGGCTGCGACCGGCCGGGCGTGTCGCCAAAGCCGTTGAGCAGCAGGCGCCCATCGGCCAGCCGGAACCGCTCCGGATCGTAACGCTCGTAGAACTGCCACTGGATGCCCAGCTGCTTGCCGGCGAACTCATCGCTGGCAGGCATGTCGGCTCGGACGGGCTGCTCCCATCCGGACGGCCAGCGGTCGGCTGCGTGGAACCAGCCGTCCTTGGTCCACTGGATCGGCTCGATCAATGTGCATCGCCCCAACGTGCGGAAACCGTTCATATATCCATGCAGGACGCAGTACCACTGGCCGTCCGTCCCCTCGACCAGTGTGCCATGGCCCTTCGACCACCAAGGTTCGTCGCGGCCCCACGTGCGAATGATCGGATTGTGGGGCGAGTTCTCCCAAGGCCCCAGCGGCTGAAGCGACCGGGCCGAGACCACCATGTGGCTGGTGGCCGGGCCGGCCGTGCCGCCTTGGGCGCTTGTGAGATAATACCAGCCGCCGCGTTGGGTGAGTTTGGGCGATTCGAGACAGAAACACTCGATTGCCCAATCGGGCGGGATGGTCCAGCCGTCATAGACCTTGAACGGCCGACCCTGCGTTGCGAGTCCATTGGCCGACAGCGCCACTGCATGCCCGCCGGACAGATGCAAGTAGCGGCGTCCATCGGGGCCGACGACATGCCCCGGGTCAATGTGCCCGACTTCCAAAGAAACCGGTTTTGACCACGGGCCGGCGATGGAGTCGGCCGTCACCCCCCAATTCGTTCCCGCCGCAGGATAGTAGATATAGTAGCGTCCATCATGTTTGATCAAATCGGGCGCCCAAATAGACCCTTTCTGGTTCACCACGGCGTGGGCGACGGGTTTCCATCGTCGCAGATCTTTGGAGTGCCAGATCAGTAATCCCGGATGAAACTGGAAACTCGAATGTGTCATGTAGTAGTCGTTGCCGTCCTTCAACACGGTGGGATCGGCCCAATTGCCCACGAGGAGCGGCCGGGCCATGGTGGGCCGCGGCGACTCGGCGCCCGATGTGGCAACAGGCCGGCTTGGACCCAATAGCCAAGCCATTGCGAGTAGGGGAAAAAGCCGCCGGCAAGTTTTCATGATCGCCCTCACTTTCGGAAATGGATTCAGTGGCGCGTGGTCCGATGGAAGTTTGGTGCCTTCGCAAACAACCCTACACCACCGATATACACAGATGCATACGGATTCCATGAACACACCGCCCAGAATCTGTGGAACCCGGCGCAGGGCTTCAAGCAACTTTTGCATAGCCTGTAGGTTTCCATGATCCTTCGGCGCGATGTCGTATGGCATGCAGATAGTCGTTGATGTCGCCGGAGGCGTCGCCAAAAAATGGACAAAACCAAAGAAGTAACAGGCGGGACTATGAGAAGTTTTTTCTCTCCGTTCGCGACTTACCTCTCATTTCTCTTTTCGAACTAGTCCCTGCTTCGGCGGGTTTTTTCGGTCCCAACGCCCCTTTGAAGCCGATACTGCTTGCGTTTCCGGCAGGTTTTCAGGACAAAGTCGCATGCGACGTTGCAGAAAGGAATGCGGCACACCGTTGACCGGCCAACCCTCAAGCGGGTTTTGTTCCTACGGGCTTGCCGGAGGCGATGTGCCGGCTGTCTGGCATGGGAATTGATATTTCGGCCATAGGAAAAGAAGTGCGACGGATGGCGACGGTTTTGCATTCCGAAGACAGCCTGTCCGCATGAGGTGAAAACAATGGACATCAATCGTTTGACGCAAAAATCACAGGAAGCCCTGCATGACGCCCAGACCAAGGCGCTGCGCTACGGTCATGTCGAGGTGGACGGTGAGCACCTGCTATTGGCGCTCATCGAGCAGCCGGAGGGTCTGATTCCCCGGCTTCTGCAAAAAATGGACGTCGCGGTCGAGCCGTTCAAGTCGGCCATCGAGCGCGAGTTGGAATCGCGCCCGCGTGTTTCGGGGCCGGGCGCCAAGCCGGGCGAGGTCTATGTGACGCAGCGACTGAACCGCATTTTGGTCGCCGCCGAAGAGGAAGCCAAACGGTTGAAGGATGAGTATGTCTCGGTCGAGCATCTGGTGCTGGCGATTATTCAAGAGGGCGAAACGACCGCCGCCGGCCGCATCTTCCGCCAGTTTAACATCACGCGCGACCGGTTCCTTCAGGCTCTCACCAGCGTACGCGGCCATCAGCGCGTCCAAAGCGCCAACCCCGAAGCGACCTACGAGGCGCTGGAGCGTTACGGCCGCGACCTGGTCGAGGAGGCCCAGCGCGGCAAACTGGACCCCGTCATCGGGCGCGATGCCGAGATTCGGCGCGTCATTCGCATCTTGTCGCGCCGCACCAAGAACAACCCAGTCCTGATCGGCGAGCCGGGTGTGGGTAAGACGGCGATAGTCGAGGGACTGGCTCATCGCATCGTGCGCGGCGACGTGCCGGAAGGCCTTAAGGACAAGCGCGTGTTTGCACTCGACATGGGCGCCTTGGTCGCCGGCGCCAAATATCGCGGCGAGTTCGAGGAGCGGCTCAAGGCCGTCCTGCAGGAGATCAAGCAGAGCGAGGGCCGCATTCTGCTGTTCATTGACGAGTTGCACACCATCGTGGGCGCGGGCCGCGCCGAAGGCTCAATGGACGCCGGCAACATGCTCAAGCCGATGCTTGCGCGCGGCGAACTGCACTGCATCGGCGCCACCACCCTCGACGAATACCGCAAATACATCGAAAAAGACGCGGCGCTCGAACGCCGCTTCCAACCCGTCATGGTGGACCAGCCGACCGTCGAGGACACCATTTCGATCCTGCGTGGCCTGCGCGAGCGGTTCGAGGTCCATCACGGCGTGCGCATTCAGGATAATGCCCTGGTTGCCGCCGCGACCCTTTCGCACCGCTACATCAGCGACCGATTCCTGCCTGACAAGGCCATTGACCTCGTGGACGAGGCCTGCGCCATGATCCGCACCGAGATTGACTCGATGCCCGCTGAACTCGACGAGGTTACCCGCCGTGTCACGCAGCTCGAAATCGAAGAGGCCGCGCTGAAAAAGGAGAAAGACAAATCCAGCCTCGAACGTCTGGAGGCGCTCCGCAAAGAACTGGCCGATCTCAAGAACCGCGCCGACGCCATGCGCGCGCAGTGGGAAACGGAAAAGGCGGCCATCCATCGCGTCCAGCAATTGCGCACCCAGATCGAGGCCGTGCGGCTGGAAATGGAAAAGGCCGAACGGAACTATGACCTCAACCGCGCCGCCGAATTAAAATACGGCAAGTTGCTCGAACTCGAACGCCAACTGCAGGCCGAAGAAAAACGACTGGGCGAAAAACTGAACGGCGCGCGGCTGCTGCGCGAGGAAGTCACCGAGGAGGAAATCGCCGACATCATCTCACGCTGGACGGGTATCCCGCTGACCCGGCTTCTGGAAGGCGAGCGCGAGAAGTTGCTGCGCCTCGACGAGGTGCTCCATCGCCGCGTCGTCGGCCAGGACGAGGCTGTCCAACTGGTAGCCGACGCCGTCATTCGCGCCCGCTCCGGCATCAAGGACCCGCGCCGGCCCATCGGCTCGTTCCTCTTCCTCGGCCCCACCGGCGTGGGCAAAACCGAACTGGCCAAAACACTGGCCGAGGCGCTTTTTGACACCGAGGAAAATATCGTCCGCATTGACATGAGCGAGTATATGGAAAAGCACACGGTGTCGCGGCTGGTGGGCGCGCCGCCCGGCTATGTTGGCTACGAAGAGGGCGGGCAGCTGACCGAGGCCGTCCGCCGCAAACCTTACTCGGTCGTGTTGTTCGACGAAATCGAAAAGGCGCACCACGACGTGTTCAACGTGCTGCTGCAAATTCTCGACGACGGCCGCCTGACCGACGCGCAGGGCCGGACGGTGGATTTCAAAAACACCGTCATCATCATGACCTCAAACATCGGCTCACACCACCTGACCGAAGGCATCACCGAGAGTGGCGAGATCAAGGAGGCGGTGCGCGAGCGGGTGATGCGGGAACTGCGCCAGCATTTCCGCCCCGAATTTCTCAACCGCGTGGACGACATTGTGCTGTTCAAACCGCTGCGGCTGGCCGAAATTGAAAAAATCGTGGACTTGCAGATGGAGCAACTGCGGCGCCGTCTGGCCGACCGCCGGATCACACTCGAAATCACCGAGCCGGCGCGCGCCTTCATCGCCCGCGAAGGCTACGATCCGGTCTATGGCGCGCGGCCGCTCAAGCGCTTCCTCCAACGCGAACTGGAGACCCGCATCGGACGGTCGCTGGTGGCCGGCGAAATTCCCGACGGGGCAACGCTCCGGGTGGAACTGGACAAAGGCGCACTGGCGGTCAAGCACGCCAATCGCACGTAATTGGCTTTGCCTCATTTCTACCGAAGCGATCGTATGGCGTTTCGTTCGATGACGACTCAACTTTTTCGCCCGAAAGGCTTGAACGAACGCAACTACGGAAATCGGACGAAGCACCCGCCGCGTCCCACACGCGGTGCGCTATTCCGGTAGGTGTATTCCCGCCCGCAGCAAAGCCTTGCAGGCTTACCAGCCGTGGGCCAAACGTTCGGCCAGTTGGGTTGGCAGTTTCTGCGAGCGGATGGCCTCTTGTGCCGCAGGCAGATCGTAAGGGGTGCGTTTGATTTCGATGGTTTTCTGCGCGCGGTCATAGATGGCATAGCAGGCTTCGGGGTTGCCGTCGCGGGGCTGTCCCACGCTGCCAACGTTGATCAGGTAGCGTCGGTCCTCCACGACAGTCACGCGGGGCTGCATAAGGCAGCTGAGTTTGCCGGCCACATACTCGATGATGAAGGGTTGGTGGGAGTGGCCGACAAAGCAGATCTGGGTGTCGAAGTGCTCGAAGTTGACGCGGGCATCGGGCAGGGTCAGAATGTAATTCCACGCCTCCGGGTCCTTGGGCGAGGCATGGACGATGACAAATTCGTCCTGGACAATGGTCATCGGGAGGTTGCGGAGGAACTCCACGTTTTCCGGCGTTAGAACCGATCCCGTCCAGTTGATTGCCGTCTTGGCGATTTCGTTGAAATAGCTGGTGTCGGTCAGGCCAAGCGCGGCGTGGTCGTGGTTGCCGGCGACGACGGGGCATTTCTTGGCGCGGATCAACTCGACGCACTCGTTGGGATTGCCGCCATAGCCGACGATATCGCCGCAGCAGTAGTAGGCGTCTACTGCTTCTTCGTTTTCGAGAACATCAAAGACGGCTTTGAGGGCTTCGTAATTTCCGTGAATGTCCGAAAAAATGCCGATGCGCCGAACGGTTCGCTCAGTAGTCATAATCCTTCCCAGTGAGTTTCTTCAGCATTTTGGCGGCTTGTTTGCGGATCACCGCGCTGGGGTTTTTCAGAGCCTTTTCCCACAGGCGGATTTCGTCAAGTAGTTCCGGAGTCCCTTGCGAAACGGCGTCGACCTGCGGCGGGGCCGGTGTCATTGGAACCACCTCGGCCTTTGGCGCGGCTGCTGCGGACGCCATTATTTCTTCTTTTTCCTGCGGCGCCGGCGGCGTCAATTCCACCACAGCGGCTTCCGTCGGGGTGATCTCCTTGCGCGGTTCGGGCGCTTCCAGTGCTTCCGGCGGCGGGGTAGCGGCAATCACGCGCACAGGCGTTTTTTCTTCCCGAACAGTTTCCGGTTCCGGCGGCACCGACGGTTCGATAAAATCTTCGGCGCCGCCAGCGCGAATCGGCTCTTCCATGCGCGGCGTCACGGCGTCGGGGACGGCTTCGACCACCTCCGGCTTGCGCGTGCGCGAGGATTTTGGCACCTTCGCTGGTTCGGGGGCGGGTCGCGGCGTTGGGCCGAGCGCCGGACTTTCGGCTTCGCACCGAAAGATCAATCGTGCGCCGCCGATTTGGATTTCGTCGCCGTTTTTCAGTATCCATTGCGTGACGGCGACATCGTTGACTTTGGTGCCACGCCAGCTGCCGGCATCACGCAGCAAAAACTCCTGTCCTTGGCGGTGAATCACCGCGTGAACCTTTGACACAAACCATTCGTTCAGACAGACGTCGCAGTCGCGCGAACTGCCGATGGTTACCTCGGATTTCTCGATGGCATAGGTCTGGTCGCGCTGCCGCCCGCGTATGATCACCAGAGAGGCCGTTGGGATCCGTTCCACGAGAATGGTCCGATCGGCCCCGTAAGCTTCCGCGATCAGCGTCTGTTCGCCGACGGTTTCGTGTTTGAAGGTCAGCGTGTGTTTGCCGATGGTAATAACATCGTCGTGCTGGAGGATCGCTTTGGTGATGCGCTTGCCATTGACAAAAACTCCATTGGCGCTTTCGAGGTCGGTCAGCACATACTGTTCGCCCTCGCGGCGAATGCGCGCATGACTGCGCGAGACAGCGCGATTGTCTATGACGACGTCGTTGTCACGGGCGCGGCCGATGCTGATAATGTCCTTGTCGAACACATACTTGCTGATCACATTGTTTCCGAGGGTCAAAACAAGTTGGATCATGTTCGGCACGCCTTCCCTCGCATTTCTTCACGGCGTTGGCTTTCCATTATCCCAACGTATTGGAGTTACAGAATTTCGCACGGGTCTGTCAACCAGAAAAATTTCCCACTGTCCGGCGTGACGGAAGGCAGCCCGTGTGCAGCGCTTGAGCTGGGAGATACTCCCGAAATCGGGAGAAAGTCGTTCGATCATGCTGTAACTTAATTAGGGCCGAAAAGGCGAAAAGAAAAAAGCCTATGCCAGCGCCCTGTTGTCCTTATGCACAAATCGTCGTCCGCTTTGGAGTGCGGCAGCCATGCTGCCGCTTTCTTTTTTGCCAAACTCAACCCCGCCAAACGTCCGTTCTTTCCACAACACCGACGCTTTGCCTGAGGAGGGACAATTTTAGCAAAGCGGCAGCACGGCTGCGCGCACTCCAAAGCCCTTGCCGCTGGGGGAAGGCTATCGGTCACCAAGCGCGGCCGCGTTTCCAGCCGGCGTAGGGTTGAAAAGCCTCGGCGGCCCGGACACCGGCCTGAGCGCCGCGCGTGGTGGCTTGCAAGAGCATTTGTTCCATCAGCGGGCCAAAGCCGCTTTCGCCGCTCCGCTGCATCTGGCTGCGATGACATGCAAGCATGTTTCGTTTCAAATCCAGATAGTCCGTAACGTTCACAAAGAATACCGGTTCAAAGCCGGTCATGTTGACGGTGTCCATCCACCAGAGCGCCGGCGGCGCGGGAAGCGAGGGCGAGGCGGTCTTGTGGCCGGGCGAGGCGCAGAACCACGAGGCGGCTTCGGCCAGCGAGGAGGCCGCGCGGTGGTCGGCATGATAGTCGGCGGGGGAATGGGCGAGGAGCAGCGTGGGGGCAAAACGGCGAACGATTTCAATCACAACGCGGCGGGCGGAATAGGTGTCGGCGAGTTCGCCGTCGCCGAATCCGCCGTGAAACACCACGGCGCCCAAAAGGCGTGCGGCGGCTTCCAGTTCGCGGCGGCGGACGGCGGCAAGGTTTTTGATCCGGCGGGACGGCTGACCC
>JAOAGV010000082.1 GCA_026415575.1 Candidatus Sumerlaeia bacterium | reverse complement strand
GCTGAGAGGAAAACCCACGCTTGGCAGGTTTGAACTTGGCGCAAACCAAAGCGGCAGCATGGCTGCCGCAGTCCAAAACGCACGCCCAAAGCATACGCCGATTTGTGCATAGTGAAAAGGGCGCGACCTCAGGCCTTTTCCTTTTCGCCCTTCCCGCCCCAATAAGGCCACAGCATGATCGAACAACCTCTCCCGATTTTGGGAGAAGCTCCCACAGCGGACTGCAAACCAAACTGGCTGCATGACCACCCCTTTGGACTGCGCACAGTCCAAAGGAGCGCCTGAATTACAATCAACGTTTGGTTTATGACTGTGGACCAGTCATAATCAGCAAGATCTGAAACGCTCGCGCCAACCGCCGCCGCAACAAGATCGTGCTTTTGCACAGGGAAATGTTGAACGCCGATTCAAAAAAAGGCGGCAGCAAAGAAAAACGCTTTTGGCGTGCGGGTTTGTTGCACAACCGCGCGCCAAAAGCGTGAATGCCCCGCGGGGATACGCCCCTTCTTGCGGGCCTTATTTCTTGATCTCAAAAAGGACTTTGCACTTGGGCAGGGCAGCCCGCAGTTCCTCGACCGCCGGCGCGGTCATTTTTACTCCGCGAATGTCCAGCGACTCCAGCGTGGTGATTTGCTTCAGGTCTTTGACCGCTGAATTGGTGAACTTCTTGTTTGCCCGCAGCGACAACACCTTCAGCGACTTGAAGCCCAGGAGAACCGGCATGCTGCCGGTCGTAATTTGGGTGCTGCCCAGTTCGAGCCGCCGCAGATTCGACAGGTCTTTCAGTTGCGCCAGACCGGCGTCGGTTGTCCGCGTGTGGCTCAGGTCCAGTTCGACCAAATTCTTCATGGCGCCGATCGTCGCATAGCTGTCGGGCGTCAACTTTGCCCGCGACAGATAGAGCGCCCGCAACTTCGGCAGGTCTTTCAGGTTCGCCAGTCCTTCGCCTTTAATCAGCGTTCCGCGCAGGTTCAGCGTCTCCAAATTGGTCAGCCCCTTCAGCGGCTCGAGGATCGGATCACCCAGACGCACTTTGGAGATGGTGAGCGACTTAAGCGCTTTGAGGTTGGCAAGGTTCTTCACGCCTTCCTCGCTGATTTGCGTTCGCGTCAGCTTCAGGTGTTCCAACGAAGTCAGGCCCTTGAGATGAGCCAGACCGGTGTCCGTAATGGCTGTCTGACCGAGATAAAGCCCGCGCAGCCCGGTCAGCTTGCCTACGATTGCCAAGCCCTCGTCGGTCACCGGCGTCCCGCCGAGATCGAGAATGTCGAGGTCATTCGGCTTGAGAGAAGCGAGTGGTTTGAGGTCCTTGGCGGCATCGCCGACAATTTTGAGCAGCACATCGTGGCCTTCGGGGACTTTGACTTCGCCTTGGGCCGGACCGATTTCTTTCCATGCCTTCGGATCGCGGACCCCCTGCTCGCGCACCATGACCTTGCCGATGGCCGCGGAGGGAAACGTCAAGGTCCGCGCCGGGTTTTTCGCCGCAACCGCCGCTTTTTCGCCGGCCGGCGCAGCTTCTTTGGCCGGTTCGCCCGCATAGGCCCACACGGCCAAAGTGAGAGTCAGAACTGCGCTCAACACTGTGTTTTGTAGGAACCGAAACATAACCTGCCTCCGAAAAAAATCGTTAAAATACTCAACTCAGAAAAGAAGACCTGTCCAAGCGGGGAAAGGATTGTCAAGCGCGAGTGTGAAAAAAAATGGCTCACCCTGATCTTTCAAGGCTTGGTCCGACACAAATACACAAAGTCATGAAGCGTTTCTTTGATTTTGATCAGCCCTTGGGGAATCGAACTTTTTATTCTCCCTCAAGCGGCCCTCAGGCAGATTTTCCAATACCTTGCTTTTGGTCTCTTGACGTCCTCGCGCGCGGGATCGCTTGAAAACTAATTGGTGGCTTTCGCCTGTGACCCGCAGTGCTGTTTTTTGCTTGATTGACATACGCCGGCGGTCTGGCATAGCAATTCATCCGGCGCGCGGAAAGGATTGCCCATGAACTGCCCCATTATTGGGATCACGGCAGGACGTATTCTCGGCGACGGCTCGCGCGAGCGCCGTCAGTATGTCTGGTTTGGCACAGGCCGTCCATACGCGGTCGAGGTCGCACGCGCCGGCGGTGCACCGCTTCTCCTGCCGCCGCTGGCCGACTCGCGCATCCTGCGGGCCACGCTCCCCCGCCTCGATGGTCTGCTGCTGTCGGGCGGCGGCGACATCGCACCGGAGTTGTTCGGCGCCGAGCCGCATCCGGCAACAAATCTCATTGACCCCGACCGCGACTGCACGGAAATCGAGGCCGTGCGCTGGGCACTTCGCCAAGGCCTGCCGGTCCTTGCCATCTGTCGCGGCATTCAGGTGCTCAATGTGGCGCTCGGAGGCGACCTGATTCAGGATATTCCGACGCAAGTTGCCAATGCCGTGCGGCATTCGGGTGCGGACCTCACCGCATGCCTCAGCCATTCCATCTGTGTCGAGAAGGACAGCCTTCTGGCGTCCCTGATCGGCGCAGGGCGCGTTCTGGTCAACAGCAGCCACCATCAGGCTGCTGGACGGGTGGGACGCGGTTTGCGGGTCACGGCCACTGCACCCGACGGCGTCATCGAGGCGCTTGAATCGGATCGCGGCGCACCGGTTTTGGCCGTTCAATTTCACCCGGAAGACGTGGCCGGCGAGCATCCGCGCTTTCGGGCACTTTTTCAGTGGCTGGTCGAGGCAGCGCGCCGCTTCCGCCGCAGAAGGTGAGGCGTGAGAACCGTCCTTTTTATCGCGCTGATTTGTCTGGCCGCCGGCTGCGGGAAGCCGCGCGCCGAGCCCCGTCGTCCCTTCCGGCCGGCGGCCTCGCCCCAGCCCATTTACCACATCGGCTCGCGGGTCGAGCACTTGACTCTGGCCGACGTGGACGGCACGTCGCATGCGTTGGAATTGCTTCGCGGGCGCGCGGTTGTGCTCGAATTCTGGAGTCCGCGCTGTCCCTACGTGCGGCAAAGCGAGCCGGCGCGCCGGCAATGGCTGACCGCTTATTTGCCCCGCGGTGTCGCCTATTTTGCCGTGGATTCCAACCTCGACGAAACACCGGGAGAGATGAAAGATTATCTCACAGAGCGGGGCAGCTCTTACACGGTTGTGTACGACCCTCGCGCCCGCATTGCCCGATGCTTTAATGCAACGCGCACGACGCTGGCTGTCGTTCTCGACCGCGAGGGCGTGGTTCGCTACGTTGGCGGCGTATGCAGTCCTGAAGAATGGTCGCGTCCGCCCGCGGGCGAACCCCGCCGGATGGACTGGCTGGAGTCGGCGCTCGATGCGGTGCTGGCCGGCAACACACCCGACCCGCCGATGCGCCCTTCGCACGGCTGCCGCCTGCGCACCTTTCCCCTTCTCGACGGTTCCGCCCCGTAGGCGTTTGCAGTCCTTCAAAACCGCTGCACGCATAGCCGAGCGTAACCGGCAAAGTGAAAGACCGCGGCCGGGTTGTTCACCCTGCGGCTGGAAACGTCGGGCTTCGATCTGGAATGGCGCGCTTCCGCGGCGTCACGCCGCCTTTTTGGCTTTGGCCTTTTGTTTCTTGGCGGCTTTGGGTTTGCCCTTCTCGCGCGCATAGCCCTTCGCATAGTCGGCGCGGCAGATTTGCTCCGTCTCGTCGGGGTCGCGGCCCAGTTCCTTGACCAACCGCTGATGCAGGGCGGCCACGCGCTCGCTGTGCGCTTTCTGTCCGGCCAGATTGTTAAATTCGTTGGGGTCAGCGTTCAGATCATACAGTTCGCGTTCTGGACCGTGCTGCTCGTCCATGCGCGTGTGATAGACGTATTTGTATTGGCCGGTGCGGATCATCGCATAACCCGAAGCGATGTTGTGCGCATAGTATTCGCTGACGGCGAGGTCCTTCCACGCGCGCGCCGGATCGTCGGCATAGGGGGCCAGCGAGTCGCCGTTCCAATCGTCGGGAATGCGCGCGCCGGCAATCTCGGCGATGGTGCGGGCGATGTCCACCGTCGAGCAGGCGCCCGCGCGGCGCTGTCCGCCTTTCCAGCGTTCGGGCCAGCTGACGATGAGCGGGATACGGGCGGCGGTTTCATACATGCAGTTCTTCCACCACAGGCCGCGTTCGCCGCGGTTTTCGCCGTGATCGGCCGTGTAGATGATCACCGTGTTTTGCGCGGCGGCCGATTTGCCCAGCGCCGCCAGCACTTTGCCGATCTCGTCGTCGAGCCAGTGGGTAAGACCGTAGTAAAGTTCGCGGCCGAGTTTGACCTGTTCGGGTGTCGCGCAGACGGTTCCGAAGCCGCGCCGCAGGTGCTTGTAGTTCAGCGGCATGCGGTCGAAAAACCCCTCGGGGATTTCGGGCATCGGGATTTTGTCTTTGTAGGGGGCATAGTATTTCTGCGGAACGGTCAGCGGGAAATGCGGAGCAAGGTAGCCGGCCAGCAGGAAAAAGGGTTTGTCGCCCGGCCGGCGTTCGCTGAGAAACTTGACGACGTTTTCCGTGACCTTGACATCGTGCGCGATGACCGACGATGTGTCGGCGATTTTGAACCCGGCGACGCGCTGATTCCATGCCGCCTCATTGACGGTTTCATCATCGGCTTTGCGCCGCCCGCCCCGGCCGTCCATAAACGCATTGTTGGACGGATACAGTTCGCGAAAGCCGTAGCGGTGGGTGGCGTCGTAGTGCATCTTGCCGGCAAGGAACGATTCGTAGCCGGCAGCATTGAGAATGTGCGGCACTGACGGATAGTCGTCCGACGGCAACATACAGCTGTTGTTCCACGCGCCGATGCGGCTGGCGTATTTGCCGGCCGTAAAGCTCAGCCGTGCCGGAACACACAACGGCGAGGTCGTGTAGCAGTTCTCGAACACAATGCCGCGCTCGGCAATGCTGTCCATGTGCGGCGTGTGAACAACCTTGTCGCCGTAGCAGCCGGACACACGCGGGTCGTGCTCATCGGACATGATGACAAGGATGTTTGGCTTGCTGCCGCCGGCGGCCCCGTGGGCGATCCACGGCCCGAAGGCGGCGGCGCTCAGGCCGGCAATAGCGGTGGCCGAAGTTTGGTGCAAAAAGGTTCTTCGCGTGATCGGATGAGACTCTGCCATGTTCGTCCTCCATTTTCCCCGTTTTTCCCAGACAAGCGCCGGGGGTTCAATCTGTAAAGCCTCTTGCCGAAGTCGGACCGCCGGCGGCTCGCCGGTGCTTTAAGAGTTTATCCGAAAACCGTTCGATCGTGGCATGGGCGTGCCGACCAAGCATCTTGGCCGAGAGGGTCAAGCCACGTTTTCAGATAGGCTCTTAACACTATTCGTGTCTCGTTTCATGTTCCAAACCCACCGTTTTCCGCACGGCCAACGTGCAGAGCACCGGCGAGCCGCCGGCGGTCCATCTTCTGCATGAGCCTCGTAAGTATAAATCACAAACTTTAGGGTGCCGTCACTCTTTCGCCTTCTTCCGGGATGCCTTCTTTTCGTTCTTGGGGGTGTCGGTTTTTCCGGCCGATTTGGCACGCGGCTTCACGGGAAACTCTTTCGAGTCCACGTGCGCCGTTTTCAGAATGTCTTCGATTTTCTTCACAACGTCGGGATGCTGTGCGGCGACGTTGTTTTTTTCGGCAATGTCTTTTTTCACATCATACAGTTCAACGGGCAGGGACGGGTCGAGCCGCACGCCTTTCCAGTTGCCCATGCGCACCGCCTGCTTGAAACCGCCCTCGTGGAATTCCCAATACAGATACTCGGCACTTTTCTGCGGCTTTCCGAGAATCGCCGGCAGCATTGAAATACCGTCGAGGCCTACGGGCGATTCGACGCCGGCGATCTGCGCGGCCGTGGGCAGAAAATCCCAGAAAGCCCAAACGTGATCGCTGACGCGACCGGCGGGCACCCGGCCCGGCCATCGCACAATCATCGGCACACGAATCCCGCCGTCGTAGAGGTCGCGCTTGATGCCGCGCAACGGGCCGCTGCTGTTGAAAAACTCCGGATTGGAGCCGCCCTCGCGATGCGGGCCGTTGTCGCTGGTGAAAAAGACAATGGTATCGTTGTCAATCCCCAATTCTTTAAGCAACGCCATCAGCTTGCCGATGTCGGTGTCCATGCGGGTAATCATGGCGGCGCGGCCTTTTTCCGGGGCCGGCCAGTCCTTGTTGGCATAGGGTCCGTAGTCGGGCACTTCCATGCCGTTGCCGGTGTCGCGGCCCAACTCGTTATTGGCGTGCGGGGTTGTATAGGCGAGATAAAGAAAGAAGGGCTTGCCGGCGGTGCGGCGCACAAAATCCAATGCTTCGCGCGTGAACAGGTCGTGCGAGTAGGTCTTCCCGTCCAACGGCACCTTTTCCTCATTGCGCCAAAGATAGTCGGGATAATAGTTGTGTGCGTGGCCTTGGTTGAGATAGCCGAACCAGTAGTCGAAACCCTTGCGGTTGGGAATGCCGGTGGTGTCGGGCTCGCCCAGCCCCCACTTGCCGACGACGGCGGTGGTGTAGCCGGCCTTTTTGAGCACCTCGGCCACGGTGATGTCTTCGGGCCGCAGTGGGATACGGTCATTGCCGCGCACGAAACAGTGACCAGTGTGCAGGCCGGTCAACAGGGCGCAGCGCGACGGTGCGCAGACAGTGCTGCCGGCGTAGGCATCGGTGAAGCGGATGCCCTCGGCGGCCAGCTGGTCAATGTTCGGCGTCAGGATGACCTTCTGGCCGTAGCAGCCGACGTCGCCATAGCCAAGATCGTCGGCCAGAATAAAAATGATGTTGGGTTTGCGCGGGGGAGATTCCTCCGCTGCCTGAGCACGTGTTGCTCCGGTTTGCCCGATTTGCAAGGCAGCCCATATTCCCGCCGCGCCACTCCCTGTTGTTTGTAGGAACGCGCGTCGTGTGAGGTTCGTCATTGTTATACATCAGCCTTTCAAAGGATTTGTCAGAATCACACCCGAAACCCGCCGGTGCAGGCGCAGTCCGAACAGCTGTGGATCCAGCCCCCGGCAGCGGCATCTGTTCTTATGCGGCTCAACCGATCGCCCGGACTTTCGACCCTGTCCCCTGCCAGATTGGACCTTGCTTCGACAAACCGCGCAGTGCAAGCCAAACTTGAGGCAATGTGCTTATTTTGTGCATCGAAAAACATCTCTCCACGGAAATTAGGGCGTCCCATCCATTCTGAACTTGCACCATGCCAAAGCGGCGGTCACAATCCGTCTGCGCGTAGATCGAACGGCGCAACGTCGGCATGTTTCCAATTCGCGACAATATAGTTGCCCGGCGAACGCCCGTCGTGACAGTAGCGCTCATCCTTGCCAATTTGGCGGTTTTCGGGATGTGCGTGATGATGTCCGAGCGGGAGCTGGAGGCGTTTTTCTTCCGGTATGGATTGATTCCGGCGAAGATTTTCCGTCCGGATATTGTGACGGAATACTATTGGCGCAAGTTCGGCGCGCTCGTGCCCTCCCGCTACAGTCTTGCCGACAGTCTGATGCCGGTGGTGTCGTGCATGTTTTTGCACGGCGGCGTTGTGCACGTGGTGGGCAATATGTGGATGTTGTGGATTTTCGGCGACAACGTCGAGGACTGTCTTGGCCACTTTGGATTTCTGCTTTTCTATGTGGCATGCGGCGTGGCCTCGAGTCTGTTCCACATTTTTTCGGCGCCGCTTTCGCCGGTGGTAACGATCGGTGCCAGCGGGGCGGTGGCCGGCGTCATGGGCGCGTATATGATTCTTTATCCGCATGCGCGTGTGTTGATGCTGGTGTGGATTCTGTTCATTGTGGATTTCTGGGCGGTGCCCGCCTTTTTGTTTTTGTTCTATTGGTTTCTGATTCAAGTGTTTAGCGGCGTGGCCACGCTTGGGAGCGGCATGCTTTCGGGGGGCGTGGCGTGGTGGGCGCATATCGGGGGCTTTCTGGCCGGATTCGGATTCGTGCTGGTGTCGGGGATTCGGCCGCCCGATAAGCCTTCGCGCGCCTATGAGCGGGCGCGCTATTATTTCGACCCGCGAACGGGCCGTTACACCAAACATCCGTTCGAATAAGGGAGGGACATTCCCATGATTGCTCAACGTCTCTGGAAGCGCCGGGGCGTCGAACACGCCGCTGTCATGGCGCTCGCCCTTTTCAGTTCGCTCGCAGTCGGCGGCGAAGTGCCGGCGCCAAAGATGTCGCCGGTTTTCCATGCACTGCCTGAAAATACCCTCCTCGCCGTAGCGTTCACCGACCTCGATCGCTGGCGTAGCGATCTGAAAAATACCGCGTTTTACGAACTATGGATGGACGCCAATCTTCAGCCTTTCCGCGAGCAGGGCTGGCCGAAAATTAAAAAGGCGGTCGCCGAGAAAACCGGCATATCTCTGGATGAGGTGGACGGTCTTATTCACGGCGACATTCTGTTTGTGCTGGCCCTCAGTCAGTCGCCTGCAAGCGGCGGCCAGAAACCCAACGAACCGCAAGTCCGTCCGGCCCTTCTGATTCGCCCTTCCACCAACCGCGCGCAGGTAGAATCGTTTGTAAAGACTATGCTGGGCAAAATTCCTGAAGGGACGGGGCCGGTGCAGCGCTGGGAATCTGGCATACTGATTCTGGCCGATACAGAATCGTTTGCCGGCGAGATTGCCACGCATCTGCACGCGGGACGTTCGCCGTTGGCAGGCAGCGCAGCCTTTGCGGCGTTTCAAAAGGACTGCAACCCACGAGGATTCTTTCACGCGTGGGTGAATCTCGAACGCCTCATTGCATGGGCGTGCGAAACCACGCCGGATGCGCAACGTGCGCGGCAGATGTTCGATACGTTGGGCCTCGGCGGCCTCAACTCGCTTTGTCTCTCATCGGTTGTCGAGGGCAAGGGGTTTCTCACCACGGTTCGGTTGCGCAGCGAGGAACCACGCAGCGGCATTCTGGAGTGGATGGGCGACCATGCGCCATCGAAAGGCGTCCGGCTCGTGCCGGCGGACGCTTCCGGTTATGTCTCATTGCGCATGGCCGGCTTGGACAAAATCCTTGCAAGTCTTCGCTCCATGCTAATCGCCACCGGGGCTGTGAGTGAGCCGGACTGGCAGGAAGCCATGGCGGGTGTTCGAGAAGCGGTCGCGCTGGATTTGGAAAAAGACCTGCCGCGGATGATCGGACACGAGATTGTATTTTATTCGGGCGGCGAGCCGGCGCTGATTCCGCAAATCCAAATTCTTGTCGAAAGTCCCGACCCGCCGCTCTTGCTCCGCACGTTGGACCGCCTGCTGGCTGCCAATAATATCCAAGCCACAACCGCATCGGCGTCAGGCCTGCCGTATAAGTATTTTATGATCCCGGAAGGGCCGATGCCTTTCCAGATTGCCTATGGCCGGGTCGGCGATTTCGTGCTCGTTGCCACGCAGCAATCCGGCTTCATTCAAACTGCGCAAGTGTATAAGAGCGGCCGGTCTTTGGCCGCCCATCCGGAGTATAGTCAAGCGATGAAACATGTCGGCCCCGCCGGCTGGGCCGAAAGCTACACCAAGACCGCCAAAGAAATTGTCGCCTTGTCTGTGATGATGCTGCCGATGATGCTGTCCGAAATCAACGAGCAGTTGGGAACGGACTTTACCAGTGCCGACCTGCCCAATTTGCAAGTGCTGCTCAACTACGAAAAACCATGTGTCAGCCGCGTGCGGAGCCTGCCCGACGGCCTTGAAGTTCAAAGCTACGCCGAAGGTGGCATTTCGCTGAGCATGCCGGCGGCCGCCGGCATCATGGCCGCGGTGGCGATTCCCGCGTTCATCCGGGGGAGGGAGGCTGCGCGCGCAACGGCGTGTCAGTCCAATCTCCTTCAACTCCAGTTGGCTGTGAACTGCTGGGCGGTTGATTACAACAAACACGACGGCGACACGGTGACCTTGAAGGAGCTGGTCGGGCCCAACCTGTATTTGAAACAAATTCCGCGCTGTCCGGCGGGCGGTTCCTATGGCGAGGTGTTCACCGTAGGCAAGGCTCCGACGTGCGACTATACCCCTCCGGCGTGGTTTGATACACAAGGGGACAAATACCTGCACAAGATTCCGGAAGCGAAATAGGAACCGAAACGTGGTCCGACCAGTCCGACGCGTCCGACTGCTTCAGATCTTCCAATGAACCCCCGAACGGAACGCCTGATTCTTGCGCTCATTGTGGTTGCAGCAGCCGCCCTGCGCCTGACAGCGCTCGAACATTCGCCGCCGGGCTTTTTTCGTGATGAAGCGGAGAAGGGCTACAATGCATGGTGTCTCGGCCTGACCGGCTGCGACTACCAAGGCCGCCGCCTGCCGCTGTTCATCAATGTCTTCGGCGTTCACACCTCGGCCCTTTATCAGTATGCCACCGTTCCGTGGGTGCTGCTGGGAGGCTTGGAAGTCTGGACTACGCGGCTGACGGCGGCGCTCGCTGGCGTGCTTACGGTGTTTTTGCTGTTCTGGCTGGCGCGAGCATTATTCGACCCGCCGACAGCGCTGGTCGCGGCGGGTGTTTTGGCCGTCTCGCCATGGCATATCCAGTTCAGTCGCTGGGCGCAGCAAGGCGTCTTTATGCCGCTTCTGTTCACAATCGCGGCATGGGGCGTCGTGCGATTTCGACAGGGGCGGCGGTGGGGATTACCGATCGCGGCGGCGGCAATTGCGCTGGCGGCGTATGCCTACGACGTGGGGCGGGTTCTGGCACCGCTGTTTCTCGCATGGCTGGCGTGGATTGCGCGGGGCGAATTGCGCACGCACTGGAAATGGACGGCCGCCTCGGCATTGATTCTCGCGCTGCTGGTCGCACCCACACTCCGCTTTGTCTTGAATCAGACCGACGAGGCGATGGCAAGGTTTCGGCGCATCTCGATTGCACAGCCGGGAATGACGCCCGCGCAAGTGGTCGGGCAGTTTTTGCTGAACTACGCACGCCACTTCAGCCCCGGCTATCTGGTGCTGCACGGTGATCGCGAGTTGCGGCACTCGACGGGTTTGACAGGAATTCTTCACGCGGCGGAAGCGCCTTTTTTTCTCCTCGGTCTGATTTTTCTTTTCCGCCGCCGCGATGCAGCCGCCGCGCTTGTTCTCGGCTGGCTGTTCATCGGCCCTGTGGCCTCCTCCATGACGCGCGAGGGAATCCCGCACGCCTTGCGCAGTCTGGCCGGTGTGCCGGCCTTGGCCTTGGCGGCCGCGGTCGGCGTTGTCGAACTGGCACGAAGTGTATCTCTGCGGGGGCGGAAATGGCTGATAGGTCTTGCCGCCGGAGGGGAAACCCTTTGCCTTGCGTGGTTCGTCTATGTGTTCTTCTTTGTCTATCCGAACACCAGCCAAGCGGCCTGGCAGGAAGGGGTCGGCGAGGCAATTCGCTGGAGCGCGGCCCGCGAACAAGTTTATCCAATCTGGATATCCGAGGCGGTGGGCGGGTTGAGTCTGCCACCGGAGATCGTCTCGCCCGGGGAAATATTTGTGGCGTTTTTTGAGCAAGTCCCTCCGGCGCAATTTCAGCGCGACCGACTGGCCGGCACCCGGTTCCGTGTGCAGCCGGCGGGAACAACACTGAACGACCTGTTGACAGGCATCAAACTGCCGCATAAGGTGCTTATCGCGTTGATGGGCGAAATGCCAGACCGCGCGGTTCCGGCTTTTTCAAGCCGAAGCGGGGAGGGAGATTTTCACGCGGTGGGCGTCTATCTCCTAAACGGATCGAGGTGAAGTGTAGATCATGCCAACCTACGAATACGAATGCAGCAAGTGCGGCGAGATGTTTGAAGCCTTCCAACGCATCAGCGAGGCTCCTCTGAAAAAGTGCCAACTGTGCGGGGCCAAAGGAACGGTCTCCCGCCTGATTAGTCCCGGCGCCGGTCTGATTTTCAAAGGCTCGGGGTTCTACATCACCGACTACAAGAAGAGCGGCGCCGCAGCGACGGAAACAGCGGCCGAGAAAAAAGCCGGGGAAGCGGAACCGGCTGCGGAAAAACCCGCCGAAAAGAAAGAGAAAAAAGACGTGTCCGCCAAAAAAACCCGCGCAAGAGACTGACAGGGACTGCGGCCGCAAATGAAGCGGTGAAAGGCAAGAGGTTCGAGCCCAAAAGTTGGTCAGCGTTTCTCGTCATAACTTCGGCCGCAAACGCGGAGCGGCACAGCAGGGCTGGAAACTTCCGAACCCGCTGAAGCCGACAGTGTGGAATATCTGCAGCTTCATCCATTTCAAGGCAAATGCCTGCTGCAACAGGATTTTCTGCATGGCTGTGCATCGTGCTGTGAAAAATGCGGGCTGAGGCCTGTGCTCGCCCTTGCTGCTTTGGGTTTTGTGAATCGTATAAATCTTGCCGCCGATGATTTTGCCGCGAAACATCGCAAGGTCTTACACAATCAGCAAGGACCTCGGCCAATGAAAACAACCGTCGCGGCGCAGTTGCGCTTGATTGGCCTGCTCGCCCTTCTCGCCGGCTGTTCGGGGCTTTCCGCCCCGCCGATTCATCATCCCACTTCCGAGGAGAGACAATTGGAACAGTTCATCACCGAACATGTGGCAAAAGTCCGCCCGCTGATGAAAGCCGCCGCCCTCGCCCACTGGCAGGCGGCGGTTAGCGGCCTCGACGCCGACTACGAAAACATGAAACAGTGCGAACTGGCTGTCCGACTCGTCTATACCAATCGCGACGAGTATGCCATGCTGAAAAAGATTAGGGAATCCGGACACATCGCCGACCCGCTTCTCGCCAGACAACTCGATCTGTTATACTTCTCCTATCTACCCAATCAGATCGAGCCAGACCTGTTGAAACAGATCGTAGACCTCAACGCCCGCATCACCCAGCGCTTTCACACCTATCGCGGGGTCATCGAGGGCACCACGGTTACGCTCAACGACATCAACAAGATTCTGACAACGGATAAAGACTCGCACAAGCGCGAGCAGGCCTGGCGCGCCGGCAAACACGTCGGAGGCCTCATCCGCGACGACATGCTTGAACTGATCCGGCTGCGCAATCGTGCGGCCCGCCCCCTCGGTTTCGACAATTTCCGCACGCTCAGCCTCACGGCCAACGAGCAGGACCCCGCCGAACTCGACCGCATTTTCGCCGAACTCGACCGTCTCACCGCCGCGCCGTTCGCCCGCATCAAAGCGGAACTGGACTCCATTCTCGCGCGGCATTACGGCCTTTCCCCCGCTGATCTGATGCCGTGGCACTATCACGATTTGTTTTTCCAGCGCGTGCCGCTGGTGCTCGACCGCAACCTCGACGAATACTATCGCCGCGCGGACGTCAAGCAGCTGGCCCAACAGTTCTTCACCGGCATCGGCCTGCCCGTGGACGACATCCTCGCCCGCAGCGACTTGTATGAAAAACCCGGCAAGGACCAGCACGCTTTCAGCACCGATATTGACCGCGAGGGGGATGTGCGGATTCTTTGCAACCTCCAGAACAACGAGCAATGGATGGAAACCCTGCTCCACGAACTCGGCCACGCGGTCTATAGCAAGAATCACGACCGGAGTGCGCCGTTCCTTGTGCGCGACGCCGCCCACGCGTTCTGCACCGAGGCGGTGGCCATGTTTTTCGGCCGCCTCAGCCGCAATCCTTTTTGGATGCAGCCCATGCTGGGCCTGAGCGATGCCGAGCGCAGCGAGTTGGAAACTGTTGGCCGGCGGTATCTCCAGTTCCAGCAACTCATTTTTGCCCGCTGGACTCTGGTCATGTTTCACTTTGAAAAACAACTCTATGCCAACCCGGAGCAGGACCTCGATACGCTGTGGTGGGACCTTGTCGAACGCTATCAGATGCTGAGACGTCCGGACGGACCCGCGCAGCCCGATTGGGCCTCGAAACTCCACTTCACGGTCGCCCCCTGCTACTATCACAACTACATGCTGGGCGAGTTGCTGGCGTCGCAATGGCACCACTACATTGTCCGCAATGTGCTGGGGCGGGAAAGCGATGCGGGCGTCGGTTTTGTCGGCGAAAAGGCGGTGGGCGAGTATTTCATTCGCGAGGTGTTCTCTGTCGGCGCGCGGTATCCGTGGAATGAAATGATCCGTCGCGCAACGGGTGAGCCGCTGACGCCGCGCCACTTCGCCGCCCAGTTTGTCCGATGATGGAATGCTTTCCGTCCACTTATCCGGCGAGGCGGCGTTGGACAGCCGCGGCGATGTGTTTGGGAAGAGTGCATCGGGCCGTCGTTTCCAGCAGCGTACGGGCTTCGTCGCGGCGGTTGGCTGCCGTCAGCCGGTCGGCGCAGACCAAAGCGGCATCGGCGGCAGTGGGCAGGATCGCCTGCGGTGCGCGGGGCAGAAACGTCCGCAGTGCGGCGGCAGATTCCGGCGTGCCGATTTCGCCGAGGGCGGCTGCGGCGGCACCGGCAACGTGCGCGTCGGCGTCGTTGAGCAATGCTGCCAGAGCCGGGGCGCTTTCCGCATCGCGTCGGGCACCCAGCGATTGAATTACGCCGACTTTTGCCATTCCTTGCAACGCAGGCAGGCGGTCGCGCAAAGCCTTGCCGGCCGCCGCGTCGGGAATTTGCTCAAGGGACGCCCGTGCCAGAACCGACAGGTCTGCGTCGTCCAGCAACGCCGCAAGCGCCACAACACAATCGGCGGAGCCGATTCTTGCCAGCATGCGGCAAAGAAAGCCTTTGGCGGGTTTGGACAGATTGGTGCCGAGCGCGCCGGCAAGTCGGCCTTCGAGATCCTTTCGCGCTTTCGGGTCGGCAGCGGCAAGGGCCACGGCATCGTCAATGGGCAGAAGCGCGGCGCGTGCCGAGCCGTAGTCAAAGGTTTTCAGCGCCTCAAATGCTGTATCGAGGGCGGCCTTGTCCACCGGTGATTTCACCGGCGGAAGCGGCCCGGCATCGGGTGGTTTGGACTCGGTTTTGCCGGCTTTTGCCATGTGGTGTCTCCATTTTTGCAAATAAAAAACATATACCTTTCACGCAGTGCGAGGCGGTCGCGTGTCCTGTGTCCGCCGCACGTCGTGAACTACTTCGAGTGCAACGACTCGATTTCTGTGCGCAACCGCTTGTTCTCGGCCTCAAGGGCTTCGATCCGGCGGTTCATCTCCGTCAACAGCCGGACGGTCTCGCTGTTGAAATAGTTTTGTTTGGCCAACAGGCCGTCGGTGTATTTGCGAATCCAGAAGCGCGTGATCCGCTTGGCCAGCGTGATGAAAAAGCCGGCCACCGGGCGATGCGAAACAATCGGCTCGCCTTCGAGGTCCATCCGGCCGGCCAGCTGGAGCAGCGCCAGATGATCGGCGAGGTTGCGGCTGCTATCCGAAAGCGGCAGCGGCTCGGCCCCTTGCGCAAGAAAGGCATCGTAGCGGATGAGACGTGTGCGTTTCTTTTCGGCAATGCTTTGCCGAATGCGCGACATGATGTCTTCGACGTTGATTGCCGGATCGCGGATTTCGATAGCATCGCCACCCAAGGAGGCGGGATGCAGGGCGGGAGCAGCAGCCTCGGCCATGGTCGTCACCTCTTCGACAGGATCAGCGTTCGCAGGCACTTGAGCGTCCCCGGCGCTTTGGGGACTGTGATGGTGGACTGAATACTGCGCGGTGCGCGCAATGTCAACGAAACATTTTTCAGAAGTTTTCCGGCCGGCAGACGCATTTCTTGTCCGGTTTTTAGCTTGACGCTCCGGGCGCCCTTTGGTTGGAAGACCGCAGTGCTCGCTTGGACGGACGGCCTTATGGACCTCAAACCCCTCGTTCAACTCTGTCTGAAATCGAACGCATCGGACATTCATTTGGGGGAGGGCAATCCCCCATATCTGCGGATAGACGGCGTGCTGCGCCCCGTGCAGATGGCACCGTTCGACCGGACAGTGATGCGCGAGGTGTTTCAGGCGTTGGCCGGGCGCGAGGAATTTGCGCAGAAACTCGAATCGCGCCGCGCCGTGGACTTCGCCTGGCAGCCCGTTCCCGAACTGCGTTTTCGCGTCGTGGCCTACTACGAGCGCGACCGCCTGCGCATCACCATGCGCGCCATTCCCATTCGCATCCCTACCATCGAGGAGTTGGACCTGCCGGAGACGATCCGGAAGATCGCCGACTTCCCGCGCGGGCTGGTGCTGGTGACCGGCATGACCGGCAGCGGCAAATCCACCACCATGGCGGCGATGCTCGATCATATCAACAATACCTACCCCCACTGCATCATCACGATTGAAGACCCGATCGAATATGTTCACGAGAACAAGAAGTGTTCGATCAGCCAGAGAGAGGTCGGGCGCGACGTTTCGGATTTCACCAGCGGCCTCATCCAAGCCATGCGGCAGGACCCCGACGTGGTGCTGATCGGCGAAATGCGCGACCCGGAGACGATGAAGGTTGCCATGCAGGCGGCCGAGACGGGACATTTTGTTCTCAGCACACTTCACACGTCCAATGCCACGCATTCGCTCGAGCGGATCATTGCAAATTTTCCGCAAACCGAACACGACCTGATTCGCGACATGCTGGCAAGCAACCTCAAGGCGGCCATCGGGCAGCGGCTGGTGCGGCGCGCCGGTGGGAAAGGACGGATCGCGGCGCTCGAGATCATGATCGTCGAGTCGGCCATTCAAAAAATGATCCGCGAAAACCGCATCCACGAGGTCGGTGCCGTCATCAAGAGCCGCGAGCAGGGGATGCAAACGTATGACCAAGCACTGGCCGATCTGGTGCGGGCCAAAAAAATCACCGACGAGGAAGCCGTGGCCAATTGCGACGATGAATTTGCCTACAAGCGCGCGGTGAAAGGCGTGGCCGCAACGGGAGACCGCGGGGGAATCATTGCGGGGTTTTAGGCCTTTGGGTTTTCGGTTTTGGATTTTGGATTGAGCGGTGGGTTGCACCGTTCAGGTGGATGCAAAACCTTAATTCTCTTTGGCGGGCAGCGTGGCGTATCCGCTTTCGGGGGAAAAGATGACCCGCTAAAGCGGGAATGACAAACCGGAGAAGGGTTATGAAAGGCAAAATGAAAACCGGCATTGCAGGACTGGACGCCCTTCTCGACGGCGGTTTCCTGTATCATAACGCCATACTGCTGAAGGGGGCGCCGGGGGCGGGAAAAACCACGCTGGGGTTCCAGATCATCCGCAACGGTATCCTTCAGTACGATGAACCGGGCCTTGTTGTTTCGTTCGATCAATTCCCGCAACAATTTTGCCGCGACATGGAGAGCTTCGGCTGGAACGTCGCCGAGATGGAAGCCGGCGGGAAGTTCAAGACGCTGTTTATCTCGCCCGAAGACCTTGCCGCCGTCGCCGCCCATCACGAAAGCCTTTTTCTCGGCCGCGTGCAGCAAGCCGCCGAAGAGATTGGGGCCGTCCGCGTGTTGGTGGACAGCGTCAGCCACGTCAAGCGTGTGACCGCCGACCCCATGCGCCAGCGCACGCTCCTTATGGGTGCGATTAACCAACTGAAAGCGACGGGTCTGACGCCCATTCTTACGGCGGAATTGGGCAGCCGCGCCGATGACCTCATTGACTTTGAAGAATATGTCGTGGATTGCGTCGTGATTCTTGATCTGCTGTTGCGGCCCGGACAGCCGCTGCCCGAACGCACGATCGAAATCCGCAAGGCGCGCGGCCAAAACTGCCGCGGTGGCAAGCACCCGTTCAAATTCACTCCAGCCGGCATCGAAGTCTTTCCCCACTGTGTGCCGGCTCCGATGGGATTGGACGACCTTGCCGACCGGCCGCTGGTCAACGTGTCGAGCGGAATTGCCGGTCTGGATCGCGTGCTACAGGGTGGCTTTACGGCGGGCGTGCCGTCGCTGGTGGCCGGCGTTTCGGGAACTTACAAGAGCACGATGCTGGCGCATTTTCTGGCCGCAGGGGCGGCGGCCGGCGAGCCGGGGCTGCTGATTTCGTTCGAGGAACCGCCGCAGTACTTCATTCAAGTCATGCAGCAGCGGGGAATCCCGTTGGCGGGAGCGGTCCAAAACGGTCTGCTGCACCTGTGGCACCGCGTTCCGAAGGGTACGACGCTCGACGAACTGTATTATCAACTGCAGGGGGCCATCGCACAGCACTCGATCCGCCGGGTGGCCATAGACAGCCTGAACGATTTCGAGCGGTGTGTTCCCGAGCCGGCGCGGTGCAAGGATTATCTGATTTGGTTCAACGACCTGTTGATGCGGCGCGGGGTCTCGGCACTGTGGACGCAGAAGATTGACCGGCTGTCGGACCGTTCGCCCATCGGCGACATCCGATGCCTGTCGCAGTTCGACACGGTGGTGTATCTGGGGCAGGTCGAGATTGAAAGCGAACTGCGCAAAGTGGTTTCGATCCTGAAGCGGCGCGGAGCGAAATGCGAGGGCGACCTGCGGGCAATAGATTGCGGGCCGCGGGGGTTGGTGGTCTCGGACAAATTCCTCGGCCTGTCGGGCATTCTTGAAGGTTCGCCGCGCGGTCAATACAAGAAAACGGTCGAGGAGTTGCTGCAGCCGGTGATTTCAGCGCGCGATTTTGTGAAAATGGCCCGCGGCGAACAGATCCCGCCCGCCCAACGCGCCGTTCTCTATGACAACATCGAGCAACTGCTGGAGCAACTCGACCAGCGGCTGCGCGAACATTTTGGAATAGAAGAAACCGAATCCTGAGCAGAAAACCATGGCCAAAATATTGATTGTTGAGGACAACGAAAACATCCGCACCATTGTCCGCATGGCGTTGGAAATGGGTGAGCACAAGGTGATCGAGGCCGCCGACGGCTTGGCCGGTTTGCAAACTTTGCAGACCAATCCTGATTGTGCGCTCATCATCACCGATTTGGCCATGCCGGTAATGGACGGCTACGAGATGATTACCCGGCTCCGCGCCGAGTCAGCATTTGCAAATATTCCCGTGCTCGTGTTGAGCGCCGAGAAGGATGCCTCGTCGGCGCTGGAACGGGGGGCGTTCCGCATAATCCGAAAGCCTTTTTCGCCTATCGAACTTCTCGAAACCGTGCGTCGTGTCCTCGAGGCGTGAGTCGTTTCCGTTGCCCTCTCCTCTCTTTCCGACACCAAGGATGCTCCAAACGTGAGGCTCCCGCTCATGTCCGCCTTTGCAATTGGGGCAACCGCAGGCGTGTTTGCAAATGTACCAAAATCCGGTGTGGTCCTGAAAACCGGTCGGATACATGGCGGATGCGCGACGGTTTCTTCTCCATGCGGCTATGCTTGCGGGGGGCCATCTATGGAGGGACGCATCCAACGGCGTCCAATTTTTTGCCGGACGCCTTCCACAGCGTTCAAAACATGATTGGGCGATGGTGCGTCCGAATACGGTCGGGAAATACGGTCGGGGGAAGCTGAAGCGGTCGGGGTGGAACCCGACCCTCCAAATGCGCCATGCCAACCGACTGGTTGTTTATTTTCTTGACTTCGGCCATGTATTTGTTATCAAGCCCTTTGATAAACAACGTTGCGCAGGGGGACAGAAGAAACCATGAGAGCGCCTTACCGAAAACAGATCCGGCCTTTCCAAGATTCCTTTCGACCGGACAGCCGACCGTATTGGGCTTGCCCATCATACCGATTCCGTCCATTACGACGCTTCCCAGTCCGAACGTCCGGTGTGCTGGCCTCGGTGATTGCATTTGTCTTTTTCCTTCAAAGTGCACCCGCCCAAGTGCACATCATCCGCGATCACGCCCAAATCGGCGGCTTTTCATGGGCGGTTGCGTGCTCCGGCAATTACGCCTATCTCGGCGTCGGGCCTAATTTGACCATTATCAATATCAGCAATCCATCGGCTCCCGTGCGTGTGGGCCAGGTGCGGCTGCCGGAACTGATCGCCGGCATTCAGGTGGTCAACAACGTAGCGTATGTGACCGCCGAGAGCGCGGGACTGTTTTGCATAGATGTCAGCAACCCCGCCCAGCCGCAGATTCTCGGCTCTTTGAATCTGGGCCGCGTTGTTCGGTATCTGTCCGTGGTCAACAATATAGCGTATCTGGCCGCGCGCTGGGATGGCGTGCTCGTGGTGGATGTCAGCGATCCTACTCGTCCCCGATTGATCGGGGCGTGTGATACGGTTGGCGTGGCCAACGCCGTCCATGTCGTCGGCACACGCTGTTATGTGGCCGACGGCAGCTGGCTGCGCATTCTCAATGTGACCAATCCCAGTTCGCCGACGACCATGGGCAGCGTTCGAACCTCCGGCGCCGGCCGAAAGGTGTTCGTTTCGGGCACGACCGCCTATGTCGCCGACGGCCGAACATGGACAGGCTCGAATTTCGTCGGCAGGCTGGCCATTTACAATGTGGCCAACGCCACCTCGCCGACCACGATTCGCCACTACAATCTTCCGGGCAACGTCATAGGGGTCCGCGTGGCCAACAATATTGCGTATATTGCCGACCAGGACGGCGGTCTTCGGACGGTCAACGTCAGCAATCCTTCGTCGCCGACGCTCCTCGGTACCACGGAGCCTCTGAATGGCCCCCAAGACGTGTTTGTCCATGGCGGCTTGGTCTATCTGGCCTCCAATCATGGCGGCCTGTATATAATCAACGCAGCCACACCCTCGAATCCGATCGTTCGGGGCAACTATCGTCCAGCGCCCATCGGCGCCAACTCCGTTGTGGTCAGCAACGACCTCGCTTATGTGAGCGACTGGAATTCGCGGTTTCACATCTTGGACGTCAGCGATCCGACGC
>JAOAGV010000081.1 GCA_026415575.1 Candidatus Sumerlaeia bacterium | reverse complement strand
TGCCCCGCCTCAACGGCTATCAGTTGTTTGCCCAGCTAAAAAGCGACGAAAAGACCAAGTCCATCCCTATTCTCGTAGTGACGGCGCTGACGCAAGGTTCGGACCTCAGCGACGAGGACTGGGCGCGGCGAATGGGCGCCGAGGGGTTTCTCACCAAGCCATTCGACCTCGATACGCTGGGCCAACGGGTCAATGAGTTGGTGGCGGCCATGGAATAGCCGGCGCCAATCTATCACCACTATCCCGTTCTTTACTTTACCACACGCAAGCGTGACCTGCAAATCGGAGCAGTAGTACGGCCACATCGAGTTGCCCTTTCGCGCATGGCCACCGCTTGGTGGCAATGACGGAATTTGGAAAGGCACAAATAGTGCCTGCCGCATGCAGTGTTCTTCGCACGCGTGTAAAGCACAGAAACAGCCTTTTGGGGTTGAGCTTCAGCCAACTCTGTTACATAAATAGACACGTAGGGGACGCTTTACTGCGAAACGAAACCGGATGACGGCAAACAGGCGGTTGTTGAAACGGCAGAACACCGCGGCGGGAGACGGCCGTATGCAGAGGCTGCGCACCGTGCGGACGGCGGTAGCCATCACTGCTCTCGTGGGGTTTGCCTTGGGCATGGCGCCCGCGTGGGGCATGATTGTCGTCATCAACGAAATCCACTATTACCCCAGTGCGGCGCAGCGCGACGCCGAGTTCATCGAGCTGTATAACGATACGACGGTTCCGGAAAATCTAGCCGGCTGGCAATTCACCAAAGGTGTCATATTTACCTTTCCGGCGAACACTTGGATTGCCCCGCATGGTTATCTGGTCCTCGCCTCCAATCGCGCCGCGTTTCGCGCTGCATATCCAAACGTTCCCGTCGCGGGGCAGTATGCCGGTCGGCTGGCCAACGAGGGCGAGACAATCGAATTGCGCAATGCCGTTGGTACGATCGTGGATTCAGTGGCTTATGACAACCGGCGGCCGTGGCCGGAAGCCGCCGACGGCACGGGGCATTCGCTTTCACTGCGTCATCCGTATCTGGCCAACGAGCGGGCGGAGTCGTGGGCGCCCAGCGCGCAAATCGGCGGAACACCGGGTGCGGCTAATTTTTCCCCGCCACCGCCTGCCCCGCCCGTTGTCATCAATGAAATCCTGTCCAATCCCGCGTCGGGCTCGACATGGATCGAGCTGCACAACCCCGGCACTGCGCCGGTCTCTCTGGCCGGATACTATCTCAGCAACGACAACAACAACTTGAGCCGGCACCGGATCGGCGAGCGTGTTGTGGCCGCTGGAGAATATGTCGTGTTTGATGCGGCCGAACTGGGCTTTTCGCTCGATAGTGCAGGCGGCGCGGTGTATCTGACCGATCCCGCCGGCCAGCGTGTCGTGGATGCCGCAACCTATGAGCGCACCGCAGTCGGCCACAGCCGGGGGCGGTTTTTCGACCGCCGCAACCACAAGGAACTTTGGTGTTACTTGACGGAGCCGACTGCCGGCGCGGCCAACATTGCCCCACTCAATCATTCCATTGTAATCAACGAGATTATGTATCATCCGTTTGCCGGCCGGCCGGGGCGCGAGTATATCGAACTGTATAATCGCAGCATGGCGACAGTGGACTTGAGCGGCTGGCGGCTGACCGATGCAATTCGCTTTGAGTTCCCTGAAGGCACGCAGCTGGCTGCCGGCGGCTATCTGGTTGTGGCTGAAAGCACGGCGACAATGGCCTCCATCTATTCTTTGCCCAAAGAGCAGTTGGTTGGTAATTTCCGCGGCAATTTGAATGATTCCCATGAACGCATCGTCTTGCTCGACCGCTTGGGTAACCTTGCCGATGAGGTGGAATACTACGACGGCGGGCGCTGGCCGGAATGGGCTGACGGACTTGGTTCGAGCCTCGAGTTGATAGACCCCAACCAGACCAATGACTATCCGACCGTCTGGGCGCCCAGCGATGATGCCGACAAAGCGCAATGGACCTATGTGGAATACACGAAAGCGCAGGTCGGCAGCGAGGTTCCCTTCGAGTCGGAGTTTCATATTCTCCTGACCGATGCCGGATCGGTCCTTGTGGACAACTTGCAACTGCGGGCCGCCGGCACGTCGGAAACGCTTTTGACCAACGGTGATTTCGAGACTGGCTTGCAGGGGTGGAAATGCGAAGGCACGCACCGCTTCTCGGCGGCGGTCAGTGGCACCGGCCGCGTCTATGCCGGCTCACAGGCTCTGCAGGTTTTTGCCTCAGGGCATGGAACGGAAGGCTTCAACGGCATCGAGCGGGACACGCGTGTTCCGTTGGTCGCCGACGCCGCCTATACAGTCTCCTACTGGGCGAAGTGGGTTGTTGGCTGCAATCAGTTGCTAACGCGAACGCACCATCACGGCGTGGCGCAAACAACGCCGATTCCGGTACCCGACCGGCTTGGAACCCCGGGCGCGCGCAACAGCCGCTACCTGCCCAATTTTGGACCGATTATCGCCGACGTAACCCATCGGCCCGCCGTGCCGCGCTCGAACGAGACGGTCACCGTCACGGCTCTACTTCTCGACCATCAGGGGGTTGCCAACGCGACGCTCTATTACAAGGCCGACCTTGCTTCGGAGTGGCAGAGCGCCACGATGGCCGACGACGGCGCACATGGCGACGGCGCGGCAGGCGATGATATTTACGGCGCGCAAATCCCGCCCCAGCCTCACAATACCCTCATGGAGTTCTATATTCTCGCGCGCGACGCGTGGGCGTGGTGGCAGACATTTCCGGCTTCCGACCCGGCGACCGATCCGCCGCCGCGCCGCGCTCTCTATCATGTCCGTGACACGTCGCACTCGACCACGCTGAAATCCTTCCAGTTGCTCATCAACGATGACCATGCGGCCCGCCTTGCCGCGCGGCCCCGCATGGATAACGAATGGCTTGACGCCACATTTGTTCTCGACGATCAGTTTGTTTTCTACAATATCGGGTTGCGCTACAAAGGCAGCGGCTATACGCGGCCCCATGGTCTGGCCGAGCGGCCGTCCTACCGCCTGCGCTTCAACAGCGATGAGCCGCTGTTCGGTTTGACCGCTGTCAATCTCGACAATCTGCAGGCCAGCGGCCTGTGGGGCCTCAACGACCTGATGGTGCAATGGCTTCTGGCGCAGATGGGCGTGCCGGTTTCCTCCCACGAATGCGTTCGAATGTACCGGCATTGCAGCGCCGATCCCGACCGCGATCACGGCGTCTATAACCATTTTACCCGCGTGGACGGCGCATGGCTCGAAACCCGATTTCCCGGCGGCGATCATGGCCCGCTCTACGAGGTCGAGGATCACTTCGAGTGGAGCGACATCGGGGAACTCAGCCGAAGAATTCCCGACGACACGGCGCGGCTGAAGTATCTGGGACCGGATGAAGAGGCCTATCGCTGGAATTTCCGCCCGCGCTCGCGCGAACTCGAAGACAATTTCGAGCCCCTTCAGGCGCTCGCACGCTTGATGGACCCTGATGTGACCGACGATGCTTCGTTCACTGCCAACGTTGAACAGACCGTCGAAGTGGATCAGTGGCTGCGCAAGTGGGCTGTGTCGGCGGTGTGCGACGATTGGGACACGCTCGGGATGGATTTTGAGAACGATCCGCGCGGTAAAAACGCCTTTCTCTACCAACGTTCCGACACCGGGCGCTGGGTCCTCCTGCCGTGGGACCACGACAGCATCTTTACCGCCCCTGACCGGCCAATTGTTCCGCGCTGGTGGTTTGACGGCGAGCGGCGACTGATGACACACCCCGTTTATGGCCGCCGCTATTTGCGGTATATCCACCAGCTGGCAACGGGTCCGTTCAGTGCGACGCAATGGGAGGCGCGGTTGCAGATTCTGGGCGCCGCCTATGCTCCCGAGCATGACGTTGCCTGCACGACCAAACCGCTGAAGGACGGCGCAGACTTTCGCCGGCAGTGGCTCCTGACGCGTGGGTTGCCGATCACCACACCTTTTGAAATCAGCACAAACTACGGTGCGGGATTTCCCGTGGACACGCCGACGGTTGCCCTTCGCGGAACCGCCCCGCTGGAAGTCTTTTCGCTTCACGTGAACGGAGCGCCTGCCGCCAAGGTCCGCTGGCTTGATCTCCAGACGTGGGAGATTTCCGCCATTCCCGTCGTGCAAGGACCGAATCTTGTCACCATAACCGGAGTGCGCGAAGACGGAACGGTCGCGGCAATGGACAGCATAACGGTCACGCGGTACGCCGGACTGCGGGAGTTGCCGTATGCGACCAGTTTCGAGAGCGACGAAGTGCCGGCATTTTACAACGGAGAGTTGCCGCAGAACTATTGGGAGGGAAGCGCACGGGTCCATCCAATGGGTTTGGCCTTGCACGGCAGCCGCGCGCTGAATCTGGTCAAAGGTTGGGCGCAGCAAACATTCAACGCGAGCGGACAATCGAAAGTCTGGATTGAGGCAGCGATTTGTACGGCCGGCAGCACCGAGCCGGCGGCGGTTTCGGAAGATGCCGGCGAGTTTGCCGCCCAGCTGTATTTCAGCCGGACCGAGGGGCTTTTGGCACTCGACGGAAACGGCTGTGGGGGAGGACTGTGGCGGCCAACCGGCACAATGCTTGGCGCCGACCAAATCGTGCGCGTAGGCATTTCGCTCGATTTTACCTCGCAGCGCTGGCATCTGGTTGTCAATGGTCGGCTGGTGTTCAGCGGTCTGGGTTTTGCGTGGCCTTGCACACAGTATTCATTTTTCAGGGGATACAGCGATAACACGGCTTGGCTTGACGAGGTTTTCGTCGGCCAAGGCCCCGGCATTCCCGCCAAGCCGCGTCTGGTGTTCGAGCCGTCATGGACGCAGGGAACGGATAACACCATCCGGTGGGGAACTCTGCCTGCGGTCGCAGCCTACTACCTCGAATGGAGCCAGCAACCATCGTTCTCTGCTGTGACGGGCAACAGTGGCTGGCAGAAGTCAAATGATTATACGGCACACGGTTTGGAGGACGGCCAAATCTACTATTATCGCGTGAAGGCGCGCAACGAAGGGGGCGTGGAAGGACCATGGGCCGAGCCGGTCAGTTCGCGGCAGGATGCATCGCCGCCGGAAAGTCGTCTTGCCCCGCTCTTTAACAATACCACCACCAGCCCGGTTATTTCTTTGACGTGCGAGGCGTCAGACGCCGTCAGCTGCGTACGCGAAGTCCGTCTGTATTGGCGCCACAATCGCACGGGTTCCTACCAACAGTGGCCCGTGGCGTTCAGCAACAACCGGCTGCAGTTTGACACCCACTCGGCTTGCGGCAGGGGAATATATGAATTTTACTCGGTGGCTGAGGACATGGTGGGGAACGTCGAGCCGCCGCCGGACACGCCGGACGTAGTGGTTCAGGTTACCGGCCCTGCGGGCGTTGGACGCTGGACATATTACCGGTAGCGGTACACAACAGGGTCGCGGATGCCGCAATTTGCAGGCGGTTTATCAGAGATTTCCCCAGATGAGACATTCTGTCACACCAAATGCCTGCGGCTGATCCAAGCGTGTCGAAATGGGCTTCAGCCCGCAAAGGGAAGAGGTTTTCGCGGGTATTGTGGAATAACCGGTACGCCAGATAGACCACGCATAGATCGTTTATAATAAAAGGGATTTGCGTATTGTTTTCATCGGCATCTTGCTTCCCCGCCGCCCCTTATCTGCCCTTGGCCTGATTCTTGATGACTGAAATATATGGACTCCCAGCCTGCGTCAATGAGCTGGAAAACAACTCTATGGAGGTATAGGAAAATGCAAAACCATCGGAAAACAAGAGTTCAGAAGACATCGCGCATTGTAGCAATGGCGATGGCTCTGGCGCTTGCGGCTGTTTGCGTCGTCGGCGCAGGGGCTGCATCCACCAAAAGCCGGTCAAGCCAAGTCCTTACACCCCAAACTTTTATAGATTTGGCCAAACAGGTCAGGCCGGCGGTAGTCAGCATCAAAATCAACGCCGAGACTCTTGAAAAGCTGGAGCAATGGCAACGTGAGCGTCGGGCGCGCCCGCGTGCTCCGCAACGCATGGCTCCGGGCGAAGGTCTCGAAGGTCTCGACGAACTGGACATCCCCGATTGGGTGAAAGAGTTCTTTAAGAGCGCTCCGGGGTTGCGCTGGCGCGAAATCATGCCCGAAGAGGATGTATTCCGCTATCCCTACGGCGCCGGCTCGGGCATGATTGTCCGGTCAGACGGCTATGTCCTGACCAACCGCCACGTGCTTTACCATCCCATTCTGGGCGTGAAAATGTATAAGGAAGGACAGATCACCGTTGTCCTCGCTGATGGGAGAAAGTTCACGGGCGATCAAGTCAAGGTGGTGGCCACTGACCAGTTGACCGACTTGGCGGTCTTGAAGATTGAGGCCACAGGCCTGCCGACCGTCAAGTGGGGCGATAGCGATGCGATCGAGGTCGGCGAATGGGTGATGGCCATCGGTGACCCGCTGGAGCTGACCGGCTCGGTCTCGCAGGGGATTATCAGCGGCAAGGCGCGCGAGGTTGAAATCGCCGGCTATGCCCAGCTGATTCAGACCGACGCGATGATCAACCCGGGCAACAGTGGCGGCCCGCTGGTCAATCTCGACGGCGAAGTCATCGGGGTCAATCAGATGATTGCCAGCACCACGCGGTTGTGGTCGGGCGTGGGCTTTGCCATTCCCTCGAACATTGCGCGCAAGGTCGCCGAAGACCTGATCGAAAAGGGCCATCCCGTGCGCGGATACATCGGCATTCGGATGACCGATCCGGATACGGAGTTTCCGGCGCTGGCGGCCCACGAAGGCTACGAGGGCAAGAACGGCGTCGGTGTGGTCGAGGTCTATGAAGGCTATCCGGCGGCCAAGGCGGGGATCAAACCCTACGACATCATCGTGGCCATAGACGGCAAGGAAGTCGAAAGCAACACGCAGGTGCAACGGCTGATTACGGCGCACAAGCCGGGCGAAAAAATCGAGTTCAAGATTTTCCGCGGCGGCAAGTTCATCAACCTCACAGTGATTGCGGGCGACTGGCCCAGCGAGGAAAAACTCCTGGCTCTCGGCAAGTCGCAGCAGAAACTTGAGTTGGAAAAGCCGAAGGAGAAAGCCGAGCCGGAAAAGAAAGGCCGCATTGGCATTGTCGTGGCCAATCATCCTGAAGATCCAAACGCGCCCGAAGAGAGCAAGGGCGTGGCCATCAAGCAGGTGCAGGCCGGTTCAGCGGCCGCCGCTGCAGGGCTGCAGGTCGGCGATGTGATTCTCGAAGTGGAGAAACGCCGCGTGCGCGATTCCGAAGAATTCATGAAGGTTGTCAACGAGGCTCTCGCCCGGCTGGACAAGAGCAAGAAACAGGAGAAAGGCCTGTTGATGAGAGTGCAGCGCGGCGATCGCATCATGCTGGTGCCGGTCATGCCCAGCGCGCAGTAAGATTCGGAAAGGTGCAGGGACAGGAGAACCCGAAAAAAGAAAAAGAGACCACGGCATGCACACCGTCCATCCTGTCCATGCAGTCCAATCTGGTCATCGCGCAAATACAGGGTGACGAATATGTCAGTCCGGAAAGCCATCGCAATGACCGCGGCGCTTGTGGTGTTGGGCGCGTCGGCTTCGGCCCCTGCGGCAATGTCATGGCCGCAGGCGCCGCGCAAACGCCCGCTGACGCGGTGGCTGCCGGGCGAGAATAAACCCGAGCCGAGCTCGCCGACGGCGTTGTCTTTCAACGATGCGGCCCCAACAACGCCGTCGGCGGGCCTTTTTTCGACGCTTCCGGCGTTGCATCTACTCCCCAGCACGCCGACTGCGTTGGCCGAACCAACCAGCGCACCTGCGGCGTCACCCGCGGCGTCACAAGTTGCCCCGACGGTCACCGTCCGAAGCCGCCTTGAACGCGACAATGGCCGGTTCCATCTTGGCGAGAAAATCCATCTGATCGTCGAGTTGTCTTGGGTGGGCGAGCCGGGCGATGTTGTGCCGGACTCGCCCGAAGAACCCACGCTCATGAACCTCGCCAAGCGCGGCATGATTCAGTCCTCGCGGATGGTCCCTCAAGGCACCGGACATGCCGTCGTGATGACCTATCGCTATGAGTTGGAAGGAACGGCCGAGGGTGCAGCCGCGATCGAGCCCATCGAGGTTCGCTATCGCTTGCGGGGCAGCGCTGACCGGCTTCATCTGACAACGGACCGCCATACCCTGACCATCCTGCCGCGACGGAAGCCGTGGGGGAAAATCATCGGATGGACTGTTGGGGTGCTGGCCGCAGCGGGAGGCCTCGCGGCCGGAGGCGCGGCGATTGCACGGCGGGTCAAGCGCGCCAAAGAGGCGGCCAAGGGTCCGCCTCCGCCTTCGCCACTCGAACAAATGGCGGCCGATCTCGACGGCGTGCGGAAGATGTTCACCCAAGGCGTGGTGAAGGAAGGCTACGACGCCGTTGAGCGGTTTGTCCGCAAGGCTTTGGGGATTTTTCTGAAAAGCGATTTTCGGCACCAGACCATTACCGAGCTGACCGAGCGCCTTGCCCACGAAACGCTTGAGGAGCGGTTGCGCGACCGTGCGGCTTCGATCCTCGACCGCTGCATGCAGGTCAAGTTTGCCGGCTATGTGCCGACGGTCGCCGACCAAGAGCAGGTAATTGCCGATTGCAGGACGCTTTTGGAAGAGATGAAGGAGAAATAGTACCAACCCACATAATCCATTTTCTTGGAGCCCAGCAACCATGAACCCGGAGATTCAAGCGATCAACGAACGCGTGAAGGAAGAGAGCCGATTTGTGGACCGCATTGTCGGCGAAATCAGCAAGGTCATTGTCGGCCAGCGCTATTTGGTCGAGCGCCTGCTGGTCGGCCTTTTGTGCAACGGACACATTCTGATCGAGGGCGTGCCGGGCCTTGCCAAAACGTTGTCGGTCAAAACCCTTGCAAGCATCATCGCCCTGAAGTTTCAGCGGCTTCAATTCACGCCCGACCTTCTGCCGGCCGACCTGATCGGAACGATGATCTATCAGCAGCACGACGGCAAGTTCGTGCCGAAAAAGGGGCCGATCTTCGCCAACATCGTGCTGGCCGACGAGATCAACCGCGCGCCGGCCAAAGTCCAGAGCGCCCTGCTCGAAGCCATGCAGGAACACCAGGTCACCATCGGCGAGCATACGTTCCCGCTGCCTGAACCGTTTCTGGTGCTGGCCACCCAGAACCCCATCGAGCAGGAAGGGACGTATCCGTTGCCCGAAGCACAGATTGACCGCTTCATGCTGAAATTGAACATCACTTATCCGAACAAAAAGGAGGAGCGGGCAATCCTCGACCGGATGGCGGGGGGCGTGGTGCCGGCGGTCGAGACCGTGATTCATTCCCAAGACATTGTTCGGGCGCGCGAAGTCGCGGCACAAATCTACATGGACGAGAAGATCAAGGAATACATTATTGATCTGGTCTTTGCCACACGCGAGCCCAAGCAATACGGGTTGGACGAGCTGGCAAATTTCATTCAATATGGAGCGTCGCCGCGCGCTTCGATCTATCTGGCGCAGGCTGCGCGCGCACATGCATTCCTGCGCCATCGCGGCTATGTAACCGCAGACGATGTGAAGTCGGTCTGCCTCGATGTAATGCGCCACCGGGTGATTCTGACCTACGAGGCGGAGGCGGAGGAGAAAACCAGCGACGATGTGATTCGCCGCGTGATGGACGGCATCGAAGCACCATAAGGTATGGAGTTCACATTGGAGTGTGACTCCCTACAGGACAGTCAAGTTTGGACTGCGTGCGGTGAGGGTCTGGCCATGCAGGCTGCAAGCGAGCGGTCGCAAAAGACCAAGGAAATACTCAAAAAGGTCCGGCATATTGAAATTTACACGCGGCGGCTGGTCAACGACGTCATGGCCGGTGAGTATCACAGCGTGTTCAAGGGCCGGGGCGTCGAATTCGACGAGGTGCGCGAGTATCAGCCGGGTGACGACATCCGCACGATTGACTGGAATGTTACGGCGCGCACGGGCCGGCCGTATGTCAAACGCTACGTCGAGGAGCGCGACCTGACGGTGATGTTTTGCGTGGATGTCAGCGCATCGGGCGAATTCGGCACCACCGACAAAACCAAGCAGGAGCTGGCCGCCGAGGTCTGTGCCGTGCTGGCCTTCTCGGCCATCAAGAACAACGATCGCGTCGGGCTGATCCTGTTCACCGACCAGGTCGAGCGCTATGTGCCGCCGAAGAAGGGACGGACCCATGCGCTGCGCGTGATTCGCGACCTTCTGAACTTTCAGCCCACCAAGCACCGCACGAATATTCCGGGTGCGTTGGACTATCTCAACCGCGTGCTGCGCCGCCGTGCCGTTGTCTTTCTGGTCTCCGACTTCTTCGGCGCGAACCTCAAAAAGCCGTTGGCCATCGCCAACCGCCGCCACGACCTGATTGCCCTGAGTGTCGGCGATCCGCGCGAAGAGGCCATCACGCCCAGCGGCTTGATGCTGTTCGAGGACGCCGAAACCGGCGAAGTCGTGCTGGTAGACACCTACGACAAGCGCGTAAGGCTGGGCTTCGAGGGTGCCAGCCGAAGCGACCATACCCAGCGCGAACTGCTCTTCGACTCGCTCGCGGTGGATCATGTCAATTTGAGCACCGGGAGATCCTACGTGAAGGAGTTGCGGCGGCTGTTTGAAGAACGGGCGAGAAGACAGTGAGGAATTTTGGGTTGGGAAGAGGAAATACGGCGGTTTGCGGGTGAGGAAAAGGCCATGAGCGGGGAAAGCGGCAAATCAAAAGACGCAATTACAACTGCGCTGCAATGGGCAACGCTGGCGGTGTGCCTTGCCACGTTGGTTGTCGCCCTTATTGCGATGCAGAAGAAATCAGACATCAGCGAGCGCGTGGACGAGCGGATCGCTCTGGCCGGCGCGCTGGTCAACGAAGGCCTGCCCGCCGAGGCGATAGCGGAGTACACCGCTGCCATCGAGTTGGCCCGCGGCGACGCGGCGCGCAAGGGCAATCTCGCCTATTTGATCGGCAAGACCTATTTCGAGGTTCTCAAGGACTACGAAAAGGCGCTGGCCTGGTTTGCGCGGGCCAAACACTATAACCCCAATCACCCCGAGCGCGCGCGCATGGAACAATGGACCGTTGCGTCGCTCGAACGGCTGGGCCGGTCGCTCGATGCGCGCAACCGCCGCGTCCAAGCCACCGCGCTGCGGCCCAGTCCATCGCCCACAACCGGCACGGTCGTAGCGCGAATTGGCGACGAGGCCATCACGCTTGCCGACCTCGAAGCGGCGATCCGGCATCTGCCGCCGGCGATGCAGTCGCGCCTCGCCGAGCCGAAAGAAAAGATTCAGTTTCTGGAAGAATACGTGGCGCGCCGTCTCTTGGCCGAGGCTGCCGAACGTGCCGACTTGCAGCGCGACCCGAAAGTGCTGGCCGAACTGGACCTTATGCGCGAAACGCTTCTGGCCAACGCCTATCTCGAACGCGAGGTAATGGCCGGCGCCACGGCCACAGCCGACGAGGCGAAGGCGTATTATGAGGCGCACCGCGACGAGTTTCCGAAAGTGCGGCGTTTTGAGCTGTCGCACATCGAACTCGACAACGAGGCGGCGGCTACGTCGGCATCTGCGGCGCTGGCCGGCGGTGCGGACTTCGCCGACCTTGCGCGCAAGGTCTCAGTCAACCAAGAGACGCGCGACAAGGGCGGGCGGCTGGGCGGTTGGATCGAAGGAACTCCGCTGCCTGCGCCGTTGGGCGATTCGCCGGAAATTGCGTCGGCACTGGCCTCGCTGAAGAAAGGTGCGCACACCGGTGCCATCCGCACGCCAGCGGGCCGCTTTCAGATTGTGCGCGTGGATGACACCAGCTCGCCGACGGTGCCGGCATTCGAGGCGGTGCGCGAGCAGGTGCTGCAGCGCGTCCGACAGGAAAAAATTCTCAAGAAACAGGAAGAGGTCCTGACCCGTCTGCGAAACGCTGAAAAAGTGGTCATCTACCGCGAAGCGATTGAGGGAACGAAGACAGTCAAATGAGCGGGAGGGATTTGGGATTTTCGATTTTGAATTAAGCGGCGAAGTTGTACGAGGGTGTTTCGCCTCTGATCAGGAATGGGAAGAGTTCAAATATCTTTGGCCGGATGCCAAGCCATAGATTTGCATACAATGAAGCGGGGCCCTACATACAGAATCTTCCATGCGCTCGTTGCGATCTGTGTGGTCGCGCTTTCGGGCTTTGCGCGCGCGGCAACGACCGAGACCCTCCGCGTCGAGGCAACGACGCCCAAGAGCGAGTATCGGATCGGCGACCAGATCGAATACACGGTGACGGTAGAGTGGCAAGCGCCGGTCGAGTTGGTGCGGGTCGAGCCGAGTATGGCGCTGGGGGTGTTCGAGATTTTGCAGTCACCGGAGGTAAGCCGGAAAAGGATCGGCCGCGGCTGGCAGCGCGAAACTACGCGCTATTTGCTTTCAACCTTCGAGACCGGCGAGTATGTTATCCCGGAATTCACAATTATTTACCGCGACACAGACGGCAGCGAGAAGCGCGTGCCGACGCCGCCGGTCAAGATAGTCGTCCAGAGCGTGGCGCCTGTGCGGCCGGACGATACGGGCATCCGCGAAGCCAAGCCGCCGGTTCTTCCGCCCTATCGGTTGTCGGCGTGGCAATGGGCGGCAATTGGCGCGGCGGTATTTTTTGCGGGACTGGTTGCGGCGGCGTTGATCGTTCGCGCGCTGCGCAAGCGCCGGGGCGAGGCGGCGCCGGCGGTTCCCCCGCGCCCGATCGAGGACGTTGCCCGCGAGGATCTGGCGCGCATCGCACAAAGCGATTTGCTCGAACGCGGGCTGATCAAAGAATACTTCGACGCCGTGTCGGACGTCATTCGACAGTATTTGGGTCGGCGTTATGGCTTTATAGGAATCGCGACCACGACATCAGAGCTCATCGAAGCGCTTCGCGAGCCGTTGAGCAACGACGGACGGTTGGCGCTGGTTTCGGAGTTCTCGGAAGAGGCCGATCTGGCCAAATTTGCCAAGTGGCGACCCGACCGCGCGGTCTGCGAACATTTCCTGCAGACCGCTTACCGCGTGATCGAAGAAACTACGCCCAAGGCGGAGCCGGCGAAGACGGAAAGTTGATGGGTGGAGCAGGATATACAGATTTTGCAGAGTTCACAGATAAGGAATAATGCCGGAGGCTCTTGGAAAGAACGCTCTTAGAAAAAGGGCTCCATGAATTGGCAGGATACGTCTGAGGGTTGGCTTTATGCCCTCTGTACAATCTGTGAAATCTTAGGACAACGGAGTTTTTCCCCATGCGGTTTGCGTATCCGTGGGTGCTGTGGCTTCTGGGACTGATCCCGCTGCTGGTCTGGATGCAGCGGCGGGCGGGCTGGCGGCGGTTTGGCACCCTGCGGTTCTCCGACATCACGCATCTAAAGCACATTCCCCCGTCGCTCGGCGTTCGGCTGCGGGCGATTGTGCCGGCGTTGCGGCTGGTCGTCTTGGCGCTGGTCATTGTGGGCTTGGCGCGCCCCCAAACCGGCTGGAAGGAGGAAGAGGTGGCCGCCGAGGGCATTGACATCATGCTTGTGCTCGATGTGTCGCTGAGCATGCGGGCGCAGGACTTTCGGCCCAATCGGCTGGAAGTGGCGAAAAAGGTCATAGAGGAGTTTATTGACGGCCGCGAGAACGACCGCATCGGCTGCGTGATCTTCGCCGCAACCAATTTCAGTTTGTGCCCGCTCACGCTCGATTATGGCGTGCTGAAGGACTTCTTGCGGCGCGTGACGTTCAACATCATTGACGGCAATCATACGGCAATCGGCATGGGACTGGCCAACGCTGTTCGGCAGTTGAAGGAGAGCACGGCGAAAAGCAAGGTCATCATTCTGCTGACCGACGGTGCGAACAACGCGGGGAGCATAGACCCGCTGACGGCTGCCGAAATGGCCAAGGCCTTGGGCATCAAAGTCTATACGATTGGTGTCGGAAGCGAAGGGACGGCGATTATTCCGGGGGCGGGGCTGTTCGGCGGCCTTTCGGTCGGTCGCACGGAGTATGACGAAAAGTTGCTGCGGCAAATTGCCGATATGACCGGCGGCAAGTTCTTCCCGGCCGACGACGAACAAAAACTAAAACAAATCTATGCCACGATTGACAAAATGGAAAAGTCCGAGATCAAGACGAAGGAATATCAATATTACGATGAACTGATGGAGTGGGCTGTGGTTCCGGCGTTTGCGTTGTTCTTGCTCGAAATACTCTTGGGCTATACGCGCTTCCGCAAACTGCCGTAAGTTTGAAGTTCCGCCTTCAAGCGGATATGGGAAAAAGCCCCGCGAAAGCGGGACGTGCGAAAAAAGGTTTTCTGATTTATGCATTTTGCGCATCCAGAAATACTTTATGGCATTTTCGGGCTGCCGCTTCTGGTGTTGTTCTTCTGGTGGTCCCAGCGGCGTCGCCGGCGGCTTTTGGAGCGATTCGGCCAATGGCCGGCGGTGGCGCGGCTGGTCAATACCACCAGCCCCGGCCGGCAAATCCTCAAAATGGGATTGCTGACGGCGTGCGCGGCTGTGTTTATTGTGGCGCTGGCCCGGCCCCAGTTTGGCGCAAGCGAACGGCATCTGACACGCCGCGGCATTGACCTGATCATCGCCATAGACGTGTCCAACAGCATGCTGGCCACGGATGTGCCGCCGACACGGCTGGCGCGCGCCAAGGAGCAATTGCGCGAGCTGGTGATGAACTCGCGCGGCCACCGCATCGGCATTATTGCGTTTGCCGGCGCGGCCTTCGCGCAGTGTCCGCTGACGCTCGACTACGGTTTGGCGCTGACCATTCTCGACGCCATTCAGGTGGGGATTGTTCCGCTGCAGGGGACCTCGATCGGCGCGGCCATTGATGCGGCAGTGGATGCATTCGAGCGCGGCGAAGGCGGCAACGGCGAAAAGAAAGCGGCGGCGCGGCCGGCAGAGCGCGTTCTCCTTCTGCTGACCGACGGCGAGGATCACGACAAGGCGGCGCTGGAAAAGGCGGTCGAGCGGGCGGCCAAAGCCGGTGTGCGCATTTATGCCATCGGCATCGGCTCGCCCGAAGGTGCGGAAATCACCATGCCCGACGGCACGATCAAGAAGGACGCGCAGGGCAAAGTGGTGACAACGCGCGTGGACTACGAGACGCTCGAACGGATTGCGTTCCGAACCAACGGCGTGGTGATTCGGGGAACGGCGACGGGAGATTTGGACTTGGTGGAGGCACGGAAGCATTTCGACGCCCTCGAACAGACCGTGCAGCGCTCGACAACGAAGATTGTCTATGAAGAACGCTTTGTGTGGGTGCTGGCGCTGGCGCTGGTTTTGCTTGTCTGGGAAATGCTGCAGGGAGACCGGAAGAAGGATTTTGGATTTTAGATCGCGGATTTTGGATTGAAAGCAATGAGTGCGAGAACGCGAAATTTCGCAGTAGCTGCTGCCATGCTGGTGGCATGGGTTTGCTCCGCCGGCCGTGCTCAGGGTGATGCCCTCCGCAGCCTGACGGCCGAGGGAAATCGCCTGCTGGCGGAAAAGAAATATGACGAGGCGCTGCAAAAATATCGGGCCGCGCAGGTCGAGTCGCCCGAATCTCCGCACCTTTATTTCAACATTGCCCGCGCGCTTCAGGCGCAGGAAAAATACGACGAGGCCATCGCGGAGTATCGCAAGGTCTATTCGCGCGAGCAGCCCCGACTGGGCGCTTGGGCGCTCTACAACATCGGCGTCTGCCAGTATCGCCAAGCCGAACAGGCACTGGCCGCGCAGGATTATCAGAAGGCGATGCAACTGCTCGAGCAGTGCATGGACAGCAATCGCGAGGCCATGAAAATCGCCCCCGATGACGAAGACCCAAAATATAATTTCGAGCAGGCCCGGCGCAAATGGAAAGAAGCGCTCGATGCGTTGAAAAAACAGCAGGAAGAACAGCAAAAACAGCAGGAAAACCCGCAGCAACAGCAACGGCAAAACCAAACAAAACAGAACGACGGCGCAACAAGTCCGACGCCGCAGCCCGAACAGCCCAAACCCGACGAGCAGAAAAAAGACGAACCCCAGAAGGGCGATCAGGGAACTTCGCAACCGAAGGAGCAGGAACAACCCACATCGGGAACGGGCGAGGGTCAGGCGGCGCCGCAGCCACCGAAGATCGGCGAAATGTCGCCCGAAGATGTCGAACGGATCCTCAATTCCCTGCCCGAACAGAACGCCGACGACATGCGCCGCTTTCTAATGCCCCGCGGACGCCCCGATTATCGGATCGAAAAGGACTGGTGAAACAATGCGGAATGATCAAGGGGGACAACGGGCGAGGGATGAAGGATGAGGCCGGAAGGATGAATGATGAACGATGAATGATGAATGGTGGCATCTGAATGATACAGTGAGACAGGCGGGCAGGCGATTTGAGGGTGCAACGGAAACGGCGCTGCCCGTCGGCCCCGTAAGATCGGTCGGATTTGCCCGGGCGCTCGTGTCGGCATTTTTTGTTTTGCTTTGTGCCGGCGGGGCGGTTGCAGCGGCGCCGGAAGTGCAAGTGCGTGCGTCGGCCTCGCCGGCCCAGCTGACTTTGGCCGACGTGTTTCAATACACCATCGAGATCACAGGAGCCGCAGCGCCAAACGCCCAGCCTCAGCCGCCGGATTTCGAGGCCCTCGGTCTCCAAGTCCTCTCCGGCCCGCGCATGCAGCAGAGTATCAACATCATCAACAATGTCCCGTCGGTTTCGGCCTCATATTCTTGGACGCTGCGGCCCACGCGTGAGGGCGCGTTCGAGATCCCTTCGGTGCCTGTGGTCGTCGGGCGAGGACAAACCCTCCAGACCAATGCCGTCCGGGTCACCGTAGTTGCAGCGGGAACACCGCCGCCGTCGGTCGCACAAGACCTTCAGGGCGAGCCGGTTCTTTCGGCGCGTTCGGGCAATCCGAACATTGACCGCCAGCTGGAAGGCCGCCTTTTCTTGCGGGCCGTGGCGGACAAAACGGAAGCCTACGTCGGCGAGCAGATCACACTCCGCTATGAATGGTATCAGGCCGAGGGCCTACCGGTCGTCGGCTATGAGTTTGAATCGCGGCCGGCCTACAAAGGTTTCCTGACAGAGACGCTCTACCAGCCGGCGCGCGGGCAGCTGCAGTTTCAGTCGAAAGTCATCGGCAACACACGCTTTGAAGTCGCCCCCATTGAGGTTGTGGCTTTGTTCGCCACCAAAAGCGGGCCGACGTCCATTCCTGCCATGTCCATGATCGCTTCGTTGCGGGTGCAGTCGGCCGGGCGCCGGCGGTCGTTTTTCGACGATCCGTTCTTCGACGACTTTTTCGACGATCCATTCGGGCGGCGCACAGTTCAGGCCCGACTGACCGCCCGACCGATCAGCCTGCGCATCCTACCATTGCCGACGGAGAACCGTCCGGCAAATTTCAGCGGCACGGTTGGCGAGTGGACAATGACGGCCTCGCTGGACCGCACCGAGGTCCGTCAATATGATTTGGTCACGCTCCGAATCCAGTTCAGCGGCAAGGGCAAGGCGGATGCCATCAGCGCGCCGGTTTTGCCCAACCTTCAAGGGCTGCAGCGGTTCAAAGAGCAATCGAGCACGGAGATGGCCAACAGCGCGACAGAAGCCGGCGGCAGCAAGACGTTTGAGTTCTTTCTGCGCGCCATCGAGCCGGGCGACCTCACGATCCCGCCGGTCGAGTATGCGATTTTCAATCCGGCGTCGAAACGCTACGAGATACTGAAATCCCAGCCGCTGGCTCTGCGCGTTACCCCGGTGCCGAAGAGCGATCAGCCCGTCGTGCAGGTTTTTACGCCGGCGCGCACAGAAACGGGCGAAGCGGGCATGTCGCCCGTGGTCGAGTTGCAGCGTAATATCGAGTATATCCAGACCACAGGTTTTCTGCAGCGGCCGTGGCTGGCCCAACCGCTTTACACGCGCGCAGGGTTTCTCCTGTTCCAGTTGATTCCGATTCTATTGGTGGCCGTCAGCTACGTCGTGCGGCGCCGGCGCGACCGGCTGGAAGGCGACGTGGCATGGGCGCGGCGACGGTCGGCGCGCAGCGCGGCGGCGAAACGGTTGCGGCAGGCGCGGCGGCATTTGTCGGCGGCGGAAAGTGCACGGTTCTTCGAAGAACTCAACCGTGCGCTCCGCCAGTTTGTCGCCGACATGCTCAACCAGTCAGCCGCCGGAATTACCGCCGAGCAAATTGCGCGCGCGCTTGAAGCCCGCGGGGCGGACAGCGAGGAGATCGCCGAGATGCTGTCGCTGATTGAAACGTGCGAATCGGCTCGCTATGCGGCGGGAGCGGCCGGCCCGGGCGAAATGCAGCGAGCCTATGATCGCGCGCTCGATCTCATTGACCGCTTGGCCAGAAGGTTGAAGGGATGAGGGATGAAGGATGAGGGATGAAGTGGAGCGGGGAATGAGAGGCGATAGTAGGAAAACGCAGGCCGATTTGTTTTTTGCCTCTGCAGGGATAATTGGCTCGCAGATTCGGTCCTTTGCTGTCCTTGTTGTCCCTGCTGTCCTTGTTGCCCTTTGCGTTTCGGGTGCTTTCGCAATGGATTTGTCGGAAATCCACCGGCGGTTTGCCACGGCCAACGAACACTATCAAAACAAGCAATTCAAGGAGGCGCTCGAACTGTATCGCAGTCTGATCGAGGCGGGCATCCGTGACCCTGTGTTGTTTTACAATGCGGGCAACGCATATGCGCAGCTGGGCCAGAAGGGACGCGCCATCGCCATGTATGAGCGGACACTGCGTTTGGCACCGCGCCATACACAGGCGCAAAAGAACCTTGCGTATCTTCGGCCGGCCGGGGCGGCCCGTGCACCGTTTATTCTCTGGCGGCCCTTCCTATTCGTGCGCGACCGGCTTTCGCTGAACGAATGGCTGCTGCTGATGACGGGATCGCTCGTCGGAGTGGCGGCGATGTGGTCGGCGTGGCTTCTGCTGCGCGACGGAGTGGTGCGCTCGGTGGTGCGCGGATTGCTCGTTGCGGGCGTGCTTTTGCTACTGGTTGCCGGCGGATTTGCGCCTTGGCGCGGCTATGTCGAGCAAGGCCGCCGGGTAGGCGTGGTCGTGGATAGCGACGCGGTGACGCGCCATGGTCCCAGCCCCGAACTGGGCGAGCATTTACGGCTGGCCGAGGGAACGCGCGTGCGGATTATCAGTCGGGAAGGCAACGGCTGGCTGTGCGTTCAGCCGCTCGACAGCGGGGCAACAACAAGCGAGCATACCTATCTGAAGGAAGAGTCGGTGGAAGAAATATAACCCCTCCTTCCCCCGCCGCTACACAGGATTGCTCTTCCTGGCGTGCCGGAAAACCAAGTCTTTCCGCCGCGAGATTTACCCGCTGTGTTGCTTTTTGCCGCGCGCAGGGTTTATCCGGCCAGCAGGCCGCGCGTGAAGCCGGCGTTATACGCCAGACTCACTTCGCGCCCCAGCGGCGACGACGTTTCAAGGATGATCCAATCTTTGTATCCGATGTCGCGGACAGCGCGCCCGACCTCGGCCATGTTGATCGCCCCTTGGCCCAGAAGCGAAGGACCGTCCTTGAAGTGGATCTGGCAAATATACTTGGTGCCCAGCATGCGGATTTCCTTTGGCACGTCGTAGCCGGCGCCGAATGAATTGCCGATGTCGTAATACACGCGCACGAACGGCGAGCCGATCTTCTCGACCATTGCGATGTTTTCCTCGGCACTGAGGCGGTTCTCCAGGCCAAGAATCACACCCTTCTTCGCCGCATGATCCGCCACGCTTTTCACGACCTCAATGCTCTTGGCCTGCGCCTCGGCGTTGCCTTTGAGGTCGCCTTTGCCGAAGAAGGCTACAAGAATGACTTTTGCCCCCAGCGCGGCTGTGGCGTCAATGGTCTGATCGAGCCAGCTCTTGGCGCGCGGGTCGGACCACACGGGATAGCTGTTGCACAAGCCCATGCAGATTGAGGACATGACGATGCCCGTTTTTTCCATCTCGGCCCGGAATTCTTTCTGCGCCTCGGCGTCGGAGCAGTCCAAGACCTCGGCTGCGCCGCCGGCCTCGATCTCAATGGCGTCCATTCCCAACTGTTTGGCCTGACCGAGAGCCGGGATGGAGCTCTTGAGGTTGCCCGTGCGCATGCCGACGCCGCGGACGATCAGTTTGTTGGCATTCTGAACGGGCGGTGCCGCACCTTCCTTTTTTCTGGCCGATGCCGCACCGGCCGTCGAACTGCCGGCAGCGAGCGCGGCACCGAACGCTGCTGCGCTGCTGTATGCGAAGAACTCTCTCCGTGTCGTGCTCATAGGGGTCTCCTTCCGTTTGAAGTTTGGGGCGGAGGGGAAAGTCCACGCGTCCGTACCGTGGGCTTTTTGTCCCAACCGCCGGATGCGACTTCGACACGACGGCGCGGGAATGTCAAGTTTTGTCGCATGTGCAAGGAGTTGCCTCAAGGAGATCGCTGGAGAAAGCAAGAAGCATCTTCTCGTGTGGGCGAAATCGGCGGACAACCCCCACGGTCCTTTGTTTCTCAAAACATCCTGCGCAGCAAGGCAGCGGGGAAGCTTGTTCTGGCTTGTCCTCTCCATGAAATGCATGACCTGTCTC
>JAOAGV010000080.1 GCA_026415575.1 Candidatus Sumerlaeia bacterium | reverse complement strand
GATACAGTTGAACCTATCAAACGGGGCGAGATTCGCTGCGAAGTCAAATTCCAGCGCCGGTCCATCGTGGCGCGTTTTAGCTCGGAGCCTCATTTTTTAGAGACTCTAAGAGTCTATCCGAAAGCCGTTCGATGGTGGCTTGGGCATGCCGCCCAAGCATCTTGGCCGAGACGGCCAAGCCGCGTTTTCGGATAGGCTCTTAGTAGGGCAAACATCGGTTTCTGCCGGAACCTGTCGGGAATTCCGGTTGAGCAACATGTGGGATGCATGTGGCTGGCCCTTCAGGAGTTTTCCCGGCTCAATCGCTTGCCAAAATATGGGGAACATGTGCGCTCTCCGACAGGCTCTTGCTGCTTATCTGGAATGCGAAAGACTCACTGGCGTCCAACCGGACCCGTTTGGCCTTCCATCGCAAGCGGGTATTCCCTTGTCAGAACCTTCACTGCTTCTTCCAACGTGGCCAAGCGCGTTTTGAGCTCCGCAATCTCTGCATCCTTCTCCCGCACAATCCGATGCAAGCCCTGAATCGCGGCCAGTGCCACGCCATTGGCATCCAGCGTGGCGATATGGAGGTCATCCTGGCCGAGGTCGAAGAGCGCATGAAAGTCTTGGGCAACGGGGCCGAGATGTTGCACGGCCGGGCCTTCTTCCTTGTAATTCCACCGGGTAATGGGCAGTTGGTCCAGCCTGCTCAGAATGTCACGCGCGTCAACCGGGGTAAAGTTTTCCTTGGTGTTTCGGTCACAAGAATCGGTCCAAACCCCGCCCACACTCAAATAGCCGCCGGTCGAGGTGTTGATAAAACCATTGTTGGCAGGAAGCGCGCCAATGGTGGATGTCAGAAAGATTCTACCTTTGGCTCGGACAATAAACTGATCTTGGGCGGTGGAGGTGGTATAACTACCCGATTGAGAATCACCCCAGACGAAACATCCGCGATGGGCGGCGTGGGCAAAATTCCCCGCGGCAAAGCTGCCGAAGCCGCCGGTGAAATTTCGATTTCCGCCGGGGATGATGGAACAATCGCCGACGGCTCGATTCGAGTTGCCGCCCCCAATGGCTGCATACGGTCCGCTGGCACTATTGAACCATCCGCCGCCGATTACAGCATCATTCCCGCTGGTCTCATTGTCTTCACCCCCGACAACTGCCGAATGGGACCCGCTGGCATGGTTACGGCTTCCTCCACCCACTATTGCACTATTTCCGGAGACGACGTTTTCGGACCCGGCCCCTATGAAGGCATTACGGCCTGTGACCGTGACACAGTTATTGAATCCCCCGCCGAGTGCAGCATAGTTTCCCGACATGACATGGTAAGATCCGCCACCTACATGCGCGTAGTCTCCTGTCACGGTGTTATGAAAACCTCCGCCGATGGATGAATACTCTCCCGATGCTGTGCCAAATCCGCCCCCGCTGATTGTGGAAAAACTGCCATAGCCCTTGTTGTTGTGGCCTCCACTGACCACCCCGTAGCTGGCTGTAGTGATATTGTCCTGTCCTCCTGCAATCACTGCAAAGGTTTGCTGGGCTTTATTTCTGAGCCCGCCGCCCACCGTGGCATACGTTGCAGTGCTGGCATTCTCACGACCGCCGGCCACCACTGCATAGTTCGCGTCGGCTTTGTTGCGACTTCCGCCCCCCAAGAAAGAGGCATCGCCGCCTGCTGAATTAAATGTGCCGCCGGAAATTGTCGCTTCGTTTCCTGCAGCTCTATTCACCGCGCCACCGCTAATAGTGGAAGCCCGTCCGGTCGCCCAATTGTTTGCCCCCCCGCCTACACACGATTCCGTGCCCGAAGCGATGTTGTTCCCGCCTCCGCCGACTGTGGCCTGCCCTGCGCCGGCTTTGTTGCGATGGCCTCCTCCTATAGTGGAATAAGACGCCGTTGCGCTGCTGGCGGACCCGCCGCCAATTGTGGCGAAGTTTCCGGTGGCAAAATTCCATGTGCCGCCGCCGATTACAGAAGCAGCGCCCGAAGCGGAATTGTTTGAGCCGCCTCCAACGGTCGCACTGGTTTGCGCAAGATTATTCCTCCCGCCGCCAAGCGTGGCATACAGGCCGTTGGCCCGTTGCTTTTCTCCACCGCCAATGAAGGCACCTGCGGCCGAGGGCGCCGCACTGTTGCTGTCCGCACCGCCAATCAGGATAGGCGCCGCGCCTGTAGGCAGGATTTGCAGCGCCCGCATATTGTTGACCCGCACCTCAACCGGTTTGTTATCGGTCGTTCCAAGAAAATGTGTTCCGGCGGTCGTTCCGGAATTGCCAACTGTTCGCCAGAACATCGAGCCATGCCATCCATCCAAAGTGTCGGCCTCAATTGCCCAAGGCACCGACACCAATTTCTGGCGCGGGGCATACCGCTCGGCACTTGCAAACACACCATTGCGGTCAAGGTCTATCCAGACTTCCAGCCACAATTCCGACCGTGTGGAAAAGAGGGTGCCAAAGGGCGTAACCGTGCCCAGCATGATTGAAAAATGCCCGTTGCGGACAGGCACCGTCGGCGACGTTTCCTGCCACACCCATGTCCCCCCGCTCGGCACGACAAACAGAGAAAAGCGCATCGGATAGTCGCCGTCACTGATAGGAACGCCGTTGGGCTGGAGAACCGATCCTTGATAGATGATTGTGCCCGGCGCGGCAAAGCTCATTGCCGTAGCCAGCAGAATTCCAATAACAGCCGGAAAGCGCTCTTGCTTGTACATGGTCCGTGCTCCTTGGAAAGATTATATCACTTTATCTCTTGGTGCATTCCTAATTTGCCGCGCGAAAAATGTCAAGAAAAAAGTGTCCTGTGGCTGGACATTTCCCGCCGTTGGAGCACGTTGCCCGGCTTTCAGTCCTTCCCGGCAAAGCCATGCTTTCGAATTCCCGCTTATTGCCCTTGCAAAACCGCTGCGGTGTGGCATACGCATAACTGAGCGATGGACAGGGGCGGGGATTTTTTTCCGGAGGACATAACCGGTGCCGGAAAATACCGCGGAAGCAGTCGCAGCATTGCACGACGTGAAGACCGACTTCGACGTCATCCCTCTGGCCGACATTCCCAACTACCAGATCGGACGGGAACTCGGCCGGGGCGGCATGAGTGTTGTGTATTCGGCGATTTGCGAAAAAACGCGCGAAAAAGTCGCCATTAAAATCCTCTATCCCTACTACGCCAGCAATACCGATCTGGTCAAACGCCTCCAGCGCGAAATCGAGGTGCTGCGCCGCGTTCAACACCCCAACATCGTGCGCTATCTCGACAGCGGCCAGCGCCGCTCCTGCTGCTACTATGTCATGGAGTTTCTCCAAGGCGAATCGCTCGAGCAGCGCATCGAGCGCGAGCATCGTCTGCCCGAAAAAGAAGCCGTGCGGATCATCCGGGCCGTGGCCAACGGTCTGGCCGAGGCGCACCGTCATGCGGTGTTTCACCGCGACGTCAAGCCCGGCAACATCTTTCTGGCCAATGACGGCCAGATCAAACTGATGGATTTCGGTCTGGCCAAGGATCAAACCGACGCCTATCAGACCCAAATGGGCCTTGTCATCGGTACGCCGTTATATCTGGCCCCCGAACAGGCGCGCGGCGAGCAGAACATTGACGGCCGCGCCGATATCTACGCTCTCGGCATCACCCTCTACCACTGCCTCACCGGCCATATTCCGTTCGAAAACCTGAGCGTTCCGCTCATCCTCACCAAGAAAACCGTGACGGCCATTCCCTCGCCAAAGGAATGGGTGCCCGACTTGTCGGACAACATTGTTGAGATTATTGCCGGCATGTGCGAACGCGACGTCTCGCTGCGCTACCCGGACGTCGAAATTCTGATCGAAGACCTCGAGCGCCATCTCAACAATCAGCCGGCCATGTGGGGCCGCAAGGTTGCCCAACGCCGGACGACAACGGGTCTGCCGCCCCAGCCTGTTGTTACGTCCAGCATCCTCGGCGACCCGGTTCTCCGCTCGGTCATCATGGATTCGAGTGGACTGACCGAGACGCTGCACTTTCCCGCGGACCATGTCCTATTCTTCGAGGGTGACACCAGCAAGGAGGTCTATCTGCTGGTCAGCGGCGAGGTCGAGGCCTTGAAAGCGGGCATCCGGATAGCCGTGCTGAACAAGCCGGGCACGTTTTTTGGCGAAATGTCCTCGCTGCTCGGTCTGCCGCGTTCCACCACCATTCGCACACGCACCGACGTGCAGGTCATCCGCATTGACCACGAAACGTTTGCCAGTTTTCTCAAAACGTTTCCCAACCTGAACTATCAACTGGCCGTGATGCTGGCCGAGCGGTTGCAAAAAACAACCGAAGACTACTACGAGTTGCGCAACCGCTTTCGCTCGCTGGCGCGGCATTTCAGCATTGTCAATTCACTGCTTCGGGAGCCGGAAAAGGAATGAGGGCCTGTCCGCTACCCGCTTTCGCTTTTTGAATCCCTCGCAGGCACGGGGTAGAATCGCAAGATCGATCGGGTTGGCCTATTCGCTGCCTTATTTTTCTATGGCCGGCTCCGCCCTTTCCAGTCCCATAGTGGTCGGTCCTCGAGGCGGCGCAGCAGTTTTTCCGCCTCGATTTGCTCGCGATAGGCCACGCCAAACGATAAAAACTCCTTCAACAGGCGGACGGCCTCGTTTTTCATCCACGGAACACTGGCAAGCATGTGGCCGAGAATGAAGCGGGCCTGAATGGCGGCGGGCGATTGCGGGTGCGCCTCGATGAGGTTGCGGGCGGCAATCTGGGCGTAGCTGTCGCGGCCATGAACGCGGAGCATTTCGACCAGCTTCAGTTGCGTATCGGGATCGAGGCAGGCTTTCGGGTTTTTGAAGAGCATTTCCTGAAAGGCCCATTCGAGCATCCGGCCGTTGTGAAAGAAGATGCCGCGCCGGATGCCCTCTTCCGGCGTCATGTCGTCGGTGGCAAGGGCGATCTCGGCTTCGGTCATGGGCGTCGGCAGTGGAGCATCGGAGTAAAGCTTGCGCCGGGCAACACGTCGCAGCCGCCGCAGCCGCTCGCGTTGTTCCTTCGACGGGCGTTCTTTTCCGACAAATGCGCCGCCCCCATATAGACCCGCGGCAACGCCTATTCCAAAAAACAGTCCGCCCAGATGAGACCAATTGGCCACGCTTCCGACCATCTTATAGGACACAGTCGCCCACGCCATGATGGCGTCGCCGAGCACTTTGTAGGCGACAAAAAAAAGCGTTGCAATCTTCACGGTTCCGCAGCGAAACAGAACAAAATACCAGAACGAAAATTCCTCGTACGGATACAGGATGAAATACGCCCCCATCACCGCATAGATGGCTCCCGACGCTCCGAGCACACCCACCGAATCGCCGACCAGTATGCAAAACAATACATGGCTGAGGTTCGCACATAATCCGCCGATCAGATAGAAAGCCAAAAAACCGATCGAGCCCATCTCCTCTTCGACCTGACCGCCGATCAGATACAGAAACCACATGTTCATGGCCAAATGCGCCACGCCCGCGTGCAAAAACATGCTCGTGAACAATGTCGGCCAAGCGGTTACGCCCGGGCGGAACACCAGACTTGACAACGCATTGGGGCCGCGCTCGTCGAGCACCCACATCTCTACCGCGAACGCCAGAACGTTCAGGACAATCAGCGCAAACGTTGCAAACGGTGTCCGCGTCCACGGGTTCTCGTTGCGGTAGGGGAAGAGGATCATGGCGGTTATCCGAAAGGCCGGAAGGACTTTCGCCTGATCGGCAGGACCGCCCGCCTTGTGAGCTTTGCGAACGGCATTTGCTTAGCCTCTCAAACTTTTTCCGGAAGGCCGCGGGCAAAAGCAAGTGGAATTCCGGGCAGCGTCATCACGACCTTGATTGTTCAGGCAAGGCCTTCCGCAAAGATGCAACACCCTTCCGAAGTGGCGTTGAAAATTCGGCCTGACCCTTGGAGGGTCGGGTTCCACCCCGACCGCGCCGATCCCCCGCGATACGGGCTCTGGACCGATCCGCGCGGGCTAATCTGCGACTCCGTGCTTGACTTTACGCCGCGCCGGACAGAACAACCCTGCGAAGGAGACGCGGGTAACGGAAACATGCCAAGTAATGCATGCGTGGGACGAGTAAGAACCGCCGTCCGGCGCAAGTTCGTTTGTCGGCTCGAAGACGCCGGTCATGTCATCGTAGGCGCGGGCGGAGAGCAAGGAGACTTATCCAATGGCAACCACCACGGCAACTCTGGGAGCCTCTCACACTACTGGCGAGTCGGTTCACTACGCGCTCGGTAGCGCGCTTCTGGGAATTCCGCTCGAGCGGTATATTTTAGCGTTTCTGGCCGTGCTGGCCGGACTGGTTTTGCGGCGCGTGGTCCTGTATATTTTCGAGCGATACGGCGAGTTGCAGAAGCCGCGCTGGCTGCGCGTCAACGAACATCTTGTGCAGAATGCGGCCGGCCCAATTGGACTAACCGTTGTGCTTTTGGGCGTTCTGGCCGCGGTCAAGGTTCTGGGTTTGCCCGCCGGGCTTGAGCAGTTCGGATCGAACCTCGTGTATTCGACGCTGGTTCTGGCCGCCGCATGGCTGCTGTTCAATCTGACCGACAGCCTCGTGGGCTGGCTCGACAGTCTGGCACACCGGCCGGAGTCCCGCCTCGACGAGCAGCTGCTGCCCATCCTTCGCAAGTCCTTGAAAGTCTTTATTGTCATTCTCGCCGTGCTGCAGGTTGTGGATCAGATGGGCGGCGATGTCAAAGGTCTGATCGCCGGACTGGGCCTCGGCGGCTTGGCCGTGGCTTTGGCGGCGCGCGACTCGATTGCAAACGTGTTTGGCTCCGTGGTCATTCTGGCCGACCGCCCGTTTCGGGTCGGCGACTGGATCGAGGCGCAGGGCCAGGGCATCGAGGGCGTTGTCGAGGAGATTGGTTTTCGCAGCACGCGCATTCGAACGTTTGCCAAATCGGTGATTACCGTTCCCAACAGTGTTGTGGCGAACTGGGCGATCAACAACTGGTCGGCCATGCCGCGCCGGCGCGTTCAAATGACGTTGGGCGTGGCTTATGAAACCACGCCGGAGCAGATCGAGCGCCTCGTGGCGCGGTTGCGCGAGATGCTTCAGGCACACCCGCAAGTGGACGCCGGGGAGAATCTGCTTGTTCACTTTACCGATTTCGGCGAAAGTTCGCTGCAAATTCTCGTGCAATACTTCACCTTTGCCACCCAGCGCGGTCCCTATCTGGCTGTGCGCGAGGAGATCAATCTGGCCATCCTGCGCTTGCTGGACGAACTGGGCATCGAGATTGCCTTCCCCACGCGAACGGTCTATCATCGCCAGAGTGCTGCGTCCGAGCCGTCGAAAAACTGACGCGCATTGCAAAAGACAAGCCGCGGCCCCTGCTGCGTCAATCTGGTCTTGCACCGCGCCGCCCCGCCGGATGAACATTGTATCGCCTCCGCCCAAAGGAGGGGAGTGGGTATGGAAATTGTTTTTGATAAAAGCGTGCAACGCGTGCCGATCTACAATTGGGCGCCGGACCTCGACGCGGCCGCGCTCAAACAACTGCAGGAGACCGCCGCCCTCGACATTGTTCATCATCATGTGGCCGCCATGCCCGACGCCCATGTGGGCCTAGGCGCCACGATCGGCTCGGTGTTCGGAACGGTGAACGCCGTCATTCCCTCGGCGGTCGGTGTGGACATCGGCTGCGGCATGTGCGCGATGCCGACCGGCAACTTCTGGGCGGAATTTGAGGCCCATGCCCACGACGTGCTCGCCATGTTCAGCAACGGCGTCTTTCAGGTGATCCCGCTCGGAACCGACGGATACGACAGGCCGCAGCCATGGGATGCCCGCGGCGAGTGCATGGGCTTTGATTACGAAAGCGCCTATGACGTCTTGAACAATGAAATCCAGAAAAAGGCGCCGCTCAAACTCGGTTCGCTTGGCGGCGGCAACCATTTCATCGAACTGCAAAAAGACCAGGACGACCGAATTTGGGTGATGATTCATTCGGGCAGCCGCCACGCCGGCAAGGAGATCGCCGACTTTTACATCCGGTTGGCCCGCCAACTGAACCAAGAAATGGGCACTGGCGTGCCGCGCGACCTGTCCTATTTGCCGACAACCCACGACGCAGGCCGCGCCTATCTTCGCGATATGACTTGGGCCCTGAACTACGCCTACGAAAACCGACTGCGCATGATGGATCGTATTCTGGGTCTGCTCGAAAAAGTCGCCGCCCATTTCGGTGTGAAACTGAAATATGACACTCGCGACCTGATCAACATTCACCACAACTACGCGGCGCTCGAAGAGCATTTCGGGCGCAAGGTCTGGATTCACCGCAAAGGAGCCACGCTGGCCACGCGCGGCCTGACCGGTATTATCCCCGGTTCGATGGGCTCGCGCTCGTATATTGTCGAGGGCAAAGGCAATCCCGACTCCTTCCAGTCGTGCTCGCACGGGGCGGGCCGGAAACTGTCGCGCAGCGAGGCATTCCGGCGCATTACCAAGGCCGACCTCAAAGAGGCGCTCGGTGGCGTAATTATGCGTCATGCCAGCGACGTGCGCGACGAAGCGCCGCAAGCCTACAAGGACATTGATGCGGTCATGGCCGCTCAGGCCGATCTGGTGGACGTGCGCGTCACGCTTTATCCATTGGCGGTGATCAAGGGCTGAGCCAGAGGTTGGCTGGTCAAACTTGCATCTTTTGGGCTATTCCGCCCGCAGCAGGATCAAGGACGACTCGGCGGATGCACGGTCGTTTCCGGCGGTGCTCAAAAGCGAAACCACCTCGGGAACCAGCTCAGCCATCGGACGATGACCCTCGCGCGCCAGAAGCATTGCCAGACGGCGCAAAAGGTCATGGCGATGGCACAGCATGGCCGGCAAATCGAACGTGTGGAGAATCAGAATATCGCCCGAGTGCAAATGGTTGTCTTGTCCAACCCAAGGCTTGCTTCCCGGAGCGGAGTCGCTGAGTCGTTCATAGACTTCGTTGACCGTTTGCGAGCCATTTTCATACAGCAGATGGGTGCCGGTTCCGGAGAACACGTAATCGCGGCCTGAGTCCGAGACATCCGCGCAGCAGACCAGACGCAGCTGGCGGTTCGTTTCATCCCCCACCGGCCATGCGGAGTTGATCCATTCGACCGTTTCGGCGGGGCTGGCTCCCAAGGCGCAAGCAGCGCGGAAAACGCCGTCGCACGCTACACATTCCCACAAACGAATTGTGCCGCTTCTGACCGGTCGCACCGCCAGCAACCGTGTGTACCCCGTTCCCAGCGCAGCTACTGCGCAATAGTCCTTGGCGCTGGAGCGGCAACAACCTTCGCTTCGCGGTTGCACGCCAATTGTTACAAGAGCATTGGGGTTTGTGGCAAAGGTGGTGCCCCACGGGGCGTTTGAGCAGCTGCAGTTGGTTTCGATGTGAACTGCCGGTGCTCTGCGGATTATTGTGCGGTATATGGACAGGGCGTCTTGAAAGTGCACACTGGCTGCTTGGAGCGGCTCCCGCCAGTCGAAGTTTTCCTGCCGGACGGGGTGCTGAAATCCCATGGCCAAGAGAGTCTCCAGACGGTCGTAGTCGCCGAAAAAAGGGACCGCGCACACAGCGTGAGTGTTGGCAAGAGAGAACGGCAGAAAATCGCCTGTCCCGGCCGAATCCCACCAGAAGACCTTGTTTTTTTGGCGCGCAGCTTCGGCCAGCTGGTTCTGGATGGCCGGCGTCAAGGGAAAATCCGATACTGCGGGCGAGGGCACTCCTGCCAAGGGACGGACATGGAGTTTGCCGTCGCCGGGTGCCGGCAGGAGAGTTGCCATCCAGTAGGGAGCCACAAGATCGGCCAGCGACACACCCAGCACATGAACGAGTATATTTTCCCAAGAGGTATGGTCGAGTTTCAAAGGTTTCTCTTGCGTACACGCACCCGAACAACCATAACGGCTGGCGATGGTGGCAAGCAAGACTTGAATTGAGCGGGAATACGAAAGAAGAGCGGAGAAAGATAAGGATACATCGGTTGGTTGTGAAACACATATGGCCATTCCCCGCCTCCGGCCCAAGAAGGCGTTTGTTAAGGAGCAAATGCTGTGCCATTGGTGCCAGTTCACTCGAACTTGTTTATAGCTTATTGATTAGAATATTGTTAGAAACAGCGTTTCATCCTGAAACGGGTGCTGCATTCTGAGAAACTCTCAGATTGCAAGCCGGTGACAGACAAGATGATGTTTTATGGTTGGGGCGGAGTTTTTTGGGATTGGTAGGGGCAGCCCGGCTCCTCGCTCATATAATCGCCGGTTACACCGTAAGCGCGCGCGCGGCAACCCATGCACACGTGGACAAATTCGCAAACCCCGCATTTTCCGGTCAGCAATTCCGGACGCCGGAGACGCTCAAAAACAGGCGACTTTTGCCAGATGTCGGCAAACAACTCCCGCCGCACGTCGCCGGCTTCCACTGGTAGATAACCGCATGGAAACACTTTGCCTTCGTGGGAGATGAAACATACCGACGAGCCGGCGAGGCAACCGCGGCCGGGTTCGGGTCCACCCCGCCCGCCGGTGTCGCCGCTCACCTGCCGCTCTTGCGCGCTCTTCTGGCGGGCTATGCGCGAATACTGCGGTGCACATGTAGCACGCGTTTCCAGACGGCTGGTCTTGGACAATTCATAGAATCGGGTCAGAACACGCTCGATTTCGTCGGGTGCCAGCATCTCGTGGCCGGCAATCTCTACGCCGCAGCCGACGGGAACCAGTGCAAAAACATGGAGGGCCACGGCGCCGATTCGCTCGGCCAGTGCAAACAACGCCTCCAACTGGTCGGCATTATGCCGCGCCAGTGTCATGTTAATCTGCACGGGAAGGCCTGCGGCTTGGGCGTGAGCAATACCGGCCAGCGCCCGCTCGAACGCTCCGGCAATGCCGCGAAACCGGTCGTGCGTTTCGGCGTCCGCACCGTCGAGGCTGACGGAAAGACGGCGAATGCCGGCGCTTGCGATTTTGGCCGCCGTGGCCGGGTCCAGAAGAGTGCCATTGGTGGCCAGAGCACAAGGGATGCCTTTTTGGCGTGCATGGGCGGCAATCTCGAAGATGTCGGGCCGCATTAGGGGTTCGCCGCCGCTGAGAATAAGCAACGGCGGGCCGCAGGTTGCCAGCTGATCAATCAAGGCACGGGCTTCGTTGGTTGTCAAATCACGGCGGGACAGTTCGCGGGCGACTTCCAGCCGCCGGCAATGCGTGCATTCGAGATTGCACGCGACGGTGGTTTCCCAAAAGACCACCCGCGGCCAACGCATACCGCCCGTGAAAGCCGCGGACCCTCCGGCGCCGGAGGGGCAAAGGACACCCGCCGTTTTCGGATTACGCATATTCAGCCAATAGACCTAAAGTGCGGCAGCCCGGCCGGTCGTGCGTGAAATAAAGTTGTCTGCAGGTTCAACACACGCGCTCAGGCTTTGATTTCGGCGATTTTTAACTTCGACAAATCCATCTCGCCCAGTCCCATCTTGGCCGCCAGCGCGATGTGGCCGATTTCTTCGGGCTTCTTGCCGAACAACGTCGCCCCATAGGCATCCACGGAGACTTGATTGACGCCGGCAATGCACTTTTTGGCCAGTTCGACATCGGCTGCGTTGCCGCCGCGCGGGCCATTTCGCGGCATAATCCGATAGGCGTCGAGCACGTTCAACTTGGGCTTGAACGCCGAGGCAAAGTCGGCCAGCGACTGATCCAGCTGGGCATGCCAAACTTTGCCACGGTCATCTGCCGTAATGCCCATGTGGTTCTTCATCGCCATGGTTAGCATGGAGCGGCCATGATGCTTGGCAACGGGGACGTTGATATAGCAATCGCATTCGAGCGCTTCTTTATAGACCGACGACTTTTTAAGATACACGCCGTCCTTGATGGGCAGGTCCACGGGGGTCAGTTCGGTCTGTGCCAGCACTTTGGCGCCCGCCTTTTTGGCCACGGCCGGAATTCCGCTGAGCTCGTAACACTTCTGCGGATTCTGCACGGTCCGGTCGAAAATCTTGATCTCTTTGGCGCCCGCGCTAAAAGCCATTTCGATCAGCGCTTCGACCACTTCCGGATTGGTGTTGGCTCCCAGCTCAGGCCCCCGCTCCCATCCGATGTTGGGTTTGATGACCACTACGTCGCCCCGGGCGACAAAGCGTTTCATGCCGCCGAGCGCCTCAACGGCCTTTTGTGCAAGAATCTTGGGTGAATCGCCCGTGACAATTGCGAGGTCGGGAGAGGCCTCGCTCGCATCCGAGACCAAAGTTGGCATTACCGTCGCGCCGGCGGCCAGCATTCCCGCCTTGCGGAGAAACTCGCGTCGTGTGCGTTCTGACATGGTTGACACCCTCGTGTTGTTAGGTTCGCAGTACAAGCGGCGGGCAAAACCCCTAGTGGGCCTCCCCGCCAAAGTGGCGCGATTGTGTCCGGGCACTGAGAGCGGGTCAACTGCAAACGGAACGGTGCGGGCCGGAAGCGGGTGAAGGGGGTGAACAAAAAGAGTATTGACCTTGCGGGTGCAACGGGAACATCTTTCAGACATGTGGTTCTTCCACTTTGTCACAGGCATGAGGCATGTCATGAAAACCGGACGAAGTGTTTGTAGGATGCGAGTTGCAGCGATGGTTTCAATGGCGGCACTGCTGGCGTTGGGCGTTGTGGTCAGCGGTTGCGCGCATGTCAGCAAGAGTACGCTTACGACAGAGGTTGCGGCGTTGGGCGACGCCGGGGGAGCGCCGGTCCAAATGGGAGCAGCCGGTTTTGCAGGCCGGCGTCAAGCGGCCGGCGTCGAACTGGCGGTGGCCGCCCCAGAAGCTCCGCCTGCCCCTGCGCTTGCTGAAAAGGCGGCCGTTCCGGGCGGCGAGGGCGAGCGACAGGGGCCGCCAATTGCCGCCCCGACGAAAGGCCAGAAGCGCCTTGTCATCTACACCGCGAACTTTTCCATTCTTGTGGCCAATGTGGACGACTCGATGAAGGAACTCTTGAAGAAGATCGAAGCGTGGGAAGGTTACATCCAGACTGCCGATTTGCGGCGGGTTACGTTTCGCGTGCCGGCGGCAGCCTTCGAGCGCGCGGTCGAGGAAATAGCCAAAATGGGCGTGGTGACCAACAAGCAAATCCAGGCCGAGGACGTTACCCGCGCCTATGCCGACCTGCAATTGCGGATCGAGGTGGCCGAGAAATCGCGCAAACGCCTGCTCGACCTGCTCGAAAAGGCGCAAAAAACCGAAGACCTTCTCAAGATTGAAACCGAAATCCGCCGTCTGACCGAAGAGATCGAGCGTATGCAGGCCGAGCTGCGAACGCTTGCCGACCGAATCGCCTACTCGACCATCACGGTCGAGCTGACAGCCAAGGCGGCCGATGTGAAGCGCCCGCGCCCCTCGCGCGCCGGCAGCTACTTTCCTTGGATCAACCAGATAGGAGCCGAACATGTCAGCCGAAACTTCTAGGAAGGACAATAGACTCTTGACTCTTGATTGCCGGGCAAAGGCAGAAACGCCGTGGGGAAAAGGCGAAAGGACACGCGGTTTTCGAGGGCTTGCCCTCTGCACGCCACGCCCTTTCGTGCTTTTCGTTTTGCTGACGCTGGTTGACGGTTGTGTCTTCCGCATGACCACGCCGGAAAACTTCGTCCGGGTGAAGCAATCCATCTGGACGCCGTCCGCTTTTCATGCCCTGACCCCGCAGGAAGACAAACTCCTTGTGCGCCACTTCACGTCGGGCGAAAAGCAGACGCTGAAGTTCTGGGCTGACACGCTTCGCAACAACCTCGTCGAGGAGCGCGGCTACACCCTGCGCGAGGAGGGCGAGTTCAAGACGGATGCCGGACTTGCGGGCCATCGTTTCCTGTTCGAGATTACCATGAGCGACGTGCCGTATTGCTACGAGCTGGTAGTTTTTGTAACGCAGACGTGGCGCAGGCAGCACATCTACGCGGCCGAGTTTCTCTGCCAGAAAAAGAATTTTGACGCGAACCGTCCCGCCGTTGAAAAAGCGCTCAAGCAGTTCCGACCTCTGCGCGGGCGATGAACCTTTGTAGAATTTGGATTGCAGATTTCGGATTTGGGATTGAGCGCCAGACCGCATCGTCGTTTTTCCATCTCCATTCCAACATGGCCTTAGGCCACAATCAAAGCAATGCGCACAAGGGCTTATGGACAACACGCACACGCCCTGTGTACAGGGGAATTGGGATTTCAGTCTGCGGGCGGTTTTTTTCCGGCCCTGAAAGCGTCGCCGCAGTTATTTATCAAATTGGGATATGGCCAAACATCAGCGGCCCTGAAAGGGCCATCTATTTTATTTCAAAAAAACACCGTATCGCATACACAAATATCATAACTCCAGCGGCCCTGAACTCCAGTGCCCTGAAAGGGCCATCTATTTTAGCCTAGGGCAACGCCGTAGCGCATACACAAATATCATTGGCCCTGAAAGGGCTCCCTATTTTGGCCCAAGGAAATGCTGTATCGCATACACAAATATCATTGGCCCTGAAAGGGCCATCTATTTTAGCCCAGGGCAACGCCCTGGGAAAAATCGCAGTCGAGGTTGGCAAGCCCTGAAAGGGCGCCCTATCGTTGCCCGCCGCCGTCGTTAGCGCGCCCTTTCAGGGCTTTGAAACGCGAGGGCTCAACGTTTCCCAAGGCGTTGCCTTGGGCTGGATTAGTTCCCCCCTTCAGGGCTGAAAAATCAAAATTCCTAATGCTGCCATTGGCCACAAGCAAAGAGGTTAGAGGTTAGAGGCAAGAGGGTAGAGGTTAGAAAAGATTTTCGCAAATTGGCTGGTTCTCTAGACGAAGAAGTCCAATATCCAACGAGAAATGCAGAAGCTCTTTGAACACATGGGCATTGCAGCATGATCAGAGCGGCAAAAAATGACGATGCAACGCCCTAAAGGGCCTATAGCAGAATTTCATGGGCCACGAACCGGTTGCGGAATGTATGTAGTCTTTCATGCTGCAAATGCATCGGGAGCGACCGCGTACATCCCAAGTGGGGCTTGAAGGGGCATCCCAACAATCTCTTGTTGTTTGCATTTGCGGCCCAAAAACTTTTCGACGCCCCCCGATACCTTTTGCGTTGTATTTCAGCCACCTCGTAACTTGACGCCGGTGTTCGGGTATAGTAGTAGTAAGATGATTTCCCGGTAATAGGTGGGGGCCGGCATGCAAAACCAATCTCTGACAGTCTGCCGCCGGTTGTGCATGGTGCTGCTTTTGGGTTTCGCCACTGTTCCTGATGCACCCTGCGCGGCCGTATCTTCTGCAGCCACCACAAGCCCGCGCCCGGTTGCCTCGCCGCCGCCCTCGCGCTCTGCGACTGCACCTTCCGCTCCCCGGCCGGCCTCGGGTGTCGCCGCCCTGCCGGCCGGCATCACCGGCGTTCTGGTCACGGTCGCCAGCACGTCGGCATGGTATGAGGCCGGGCTGAGGACGGGCGACCTGATTGTCGGCGGCAACGACCGGCCGGTTGCGAATGATGCAGATTTTTACAAGATTTTCGCCGCCACCACACACACAGCTCAGATCGCCGCTGATGTCTGGCGCGGCGGAGAGCGCCTGCGTATCACCGTGCCGTCAGTTCTCTCCCCCGAAGTATCCGTCAGTTCATACGGGTGGGATTGGGCACGCTATGTGAAATACTATGCCAAAGGCACAACGCCATCAGCCACATTGCATCAAGCCTATGTTGCTTTTGAGACCCAGCGATTTCCCGAAGCGCAGGCTGTCTTCACCTCATTTGCCGCCGCCGGAAAAGCCGACCCGCTGACGCTGGTCAAACTCGCCTGGCTCCACTTGCGGCGCCGCGACAAGGCGGAGGCCGAAACCGCCCGCAAGTATCTCGAACAGGCCAAGGCGATGTTCGATCCGACCGAGGGCGACGTGGAAACGCAGGCCAAACTCGAAGGCTCCTTTATGATCTATTATCAGGTTGTCGGATCGTTCCAGCAAGCCGGCATTCACGGCCGCCGCGCGATCACCCTTGCGCCGCAACTGGTCAGCAACCGCCTCAACTACTACTTCATGCTGACCGAGGCCCGCAGCTATGTCGAGGCCGCGCCCGTGGCCGACCGGCTGGCCGCCGATTTTCCCCGCTCGATCTACTTCCAACGCCTCAAGCGCACAGCCAACCTCCAGATCAATAACATGGCCGGCGTGGTCGAAGCGGGCGAAGCGCTGGTGGCTCTGATGCCCGATGATGTGGCAACGCGGTTGCAGTTGCTCCCGGCGCTCGACCGGATCAACGACAACTTCAACATCCGGATGCACTGCAATTATCTTCTGCAAAAGAAGAGCAAGGATCTCGACAACATGCAGCGCGCACAGGCCCTCCACTTTCTGGCTCTTGTCGAATACCGCCAGCGCGCCTTTGGCAAAGCCGAGGCCGCCGCCCGCCAAGCTCTTGCGCTGCGCAACAACGCCGAAGACTACCTGCTTCTGGGCAACATCCTTCATGCCCGCCGCAAATGGAAAGACGCCGTCGTTGCCTATTGCTCCGTGCCGGGCAAAACGTGGGGTGTCACCTCGCAGGACCTCGCCCAGCAAACCCGCAAAAACGACCGACTCGACGATGCGATCTCCCACCTGTGGAGCTGGCAGATCAAGAGCCTGCCCACGAATATCCGAATGGTCGTGCAGGCGCGCAAGCAATGGATGGAAGAGCGCGCGGTGCTCAAGCACAGCTACATCATGCGCAACCGCTATGCCGTGCGCAATGCCATCATTGTCGTCGGCGCCGTCCTGATTCTGACGGGTCTGATTCTCAAGATGGCCTCGGACTGAGCAAAGCGGGCCAAATATCGGGGCAGGAACTGCTTTCGAACTGCAAAAGGAAAGCCCGTTTTTCTCCCGCACAATAATGCATGTATTTGTCCACAGCAAGCCGCACTTCGACCCCATGTTCTGGTTCGAACGCCCGAAGTATTTACCCGAAGTGCTGAAGATGATGGGCTTGCCGAAGTTTCCGAAAAACCATGCACAAAGCCACCGGTCGCTTCTGGCGATGCTTTGCGTTGTTGCCGGAAGATAGCCAGCAAATAGTGCGTGGGAGTTTCAACTTGCTGAAGAAAATCCCACGCCCAGCATTTCCTGAAAGTCGGTGAACTCCGATCCGCTCGTGTGGGAAAACCCCACAGAGATGTTGCAATTGAGGATGGGCAATGGTTTTGTCTGCGTCTGGATTGAGGCGCATCTTCAATACGTCCAGATATACGGAGGTGAATACCATGAAACGATGCGCGGTTCGCGGACTGGCTTTTCTGGTGATTAACGGTTGTCTCTTGATTTGCACGAGGTCCGCACCAGCCCTCGACACCCTTTCGCTTGCCGGGCGCTGGCGCTTTCGACTCGATCCCCAAGATGCGGGCGTGACCGAGCGATGGTATGCAGCGCAGCGCCTTCCGGAAACCGTCCGCCTTCCCGGCTCGACCGATGAGAACGGCAAGGGGACGCTCAACACGCGCCCGCCTGATTACAATTACCTCAGCCGCATCGTCGAGTATGTCGGCCCCGCATGGTATCAGCGCGATGTAACAATCCCCGCCACGTGGCGAGACCGGCGCATCACGCTTTTCCTCGAACGCTGCCACTGGGAAACACGCGTGTGGGTGGACGGCGTCGAGGCGGGCGTTCAAGACAGCCTCAGTGTCCCGCACATATATGACCTGACGCAGCTTCTCCCGCCCGGCAGGCACCGCATTGTCATCCGCGTGGACAACTCCCACAAATACGATATGGGACGGAACGCCCACTCGACCTCCGAGCAGACGCAAAGCAACTGGAACGGGATTGTCGGACGGATCGAGTTGCGTGCCGCAGACCCCGTCGGCATCGAGGACATTCAGGTCTATCCCAATGTTTCACGGAAAACCGCGCGCGTCGTGGTCCGCCTCTACAACGTCAGCGGCCGCGAAAGCAACGTTCAGATGCGCTGGAACGCCTCGCCCGTCGAGGGCGGCGGTGCGGCTGCGAAATTGGAGTGCGGTGCCATCCTATCGTCCGACGCCAGGTCGGCCGTTGTGGAGCACGATCTCCCCATGGGCGATGGTTGCCGCCTGTGGGATGAGTTTTCGCCCGCACTCTACCGCCTGAACATTTCGCTTTCGGCCCAATGCGGCGACAAGACCTACACCGACCGGCGCGCGGTGACATTCGGTATGCGGGAGATTTCGACCACGCCGGACAAGCGGATTCAGGTCAACGGGCGCAACATTTTCCTGCGCGGCACGCTTGAATGCTGCATCTTTCCGCTCACCGGCTACCCGCCGACTGATGTTGAGTCGTGGCGGCGCATTTTGAAAACTTGCCAGTCGTATGGTCTCAACCACATGAGGTTCCATTCGTGGTGTCCGCCCGAAGCGGCATTTGTCGCTGCCGACGAACTGGGCATCCTGTTCCACGTCGAGGCGCCCTGCTGGATCCTCAACTGGGGCAAGGACGCCAAGCGCGACGCATGGATCGAGCAGGAGGCCGCGCGCATTCTCCGCGAATACGGCAACCATCCCTCGTTCGCCATGTTCTGCATGGGCAACGAGCCGGGCGGCGACCGCTTGGTGCCGCAAAAGATCATCAGCCGGCTCAAGCCGACGGATTCACGCCGGCTCTATCTGGCCGGTGCGGGCTGGGGCTACGGCCCCGATGATGACTATTGCGTTCTGCAGGTTCGCGGACTTCACGGCCCGACGACCGACTTCGATTTCCGCGCCGAAGACGCCAAGCACGACAAGCCGGTTGTCTCGCACGAGATCGGCCAGTGGGCCGTTTATCCGAATCTGGCGGAAATGGCCAAGTACACGGGAGTATTGCGGCCGCGCAATTTTCAACTCATCCGCGATGATCTTGCCAAAAAGCATTTGCTCGATCTAGCCGATGAGTTTCTCTACGCTTCGGGAAAACTCTCGGTGCTTCTGTATAAGGAAGAGATTGAGGTGCTCATGCGCACACCCGGGCACGGCGGATTTCAATTGCTCGATCTTCACGATTTCCCCGGACAGGGGACAGCGCTGGTCGGCGCACTCGATGCGTTCTGGGACTCGAAGGGCTTGATCACCCCGCGCGAATACCGCCGCTTCTGTTCGCCGACTGTGCCACTGCTTCGGATGGCCAAGCGCACCTATACGAGCGGCGAGATGTTTTCGGCCAAGGCGGAAATACTTCACTTTGGTCAAGCCCCGATTGAGAACGCGGTTCCGGTGTGGAGCATCAAAGACGAACGCGGGCGCGAAGTCGCCTCGGGCGTATTCCCCGCGCGCACCATTCCGGTCGGCCAGCTCAGCGAGTTGGGCGTGATCGAAACGCCGCTGGCGCGCGTCAATCCGCCCGCCAAACTGACCGTTTCGCTTTCGATTCAGGGCACTCATGCGTTCAACACGTGGGACCTCTGGGTCTATCCGGTGAAGGAAAACCTTGTGATTCCGGGCGATGTGACGATCAGCCGCGCATGGGATGCAGCCACTCAGGATGCGCTGGCCCGCGGCGGCAAAGTGCTGCTGTTTGCCTCGGCTTCGAATCTTGCGCAATCGCTGCCGGGAAGTTTCACACCGGTGTTCTGGAGCCCGATCTGGTTCAGGCGCGGCGCGGGTACGATGGGCATCCTGTGCAATCCAAAGCATCCGGCGCTGGCCAAATTCCCCACCGAGTTTCACACCAACTGGCAGTGGTATGACCTGCTCGAGCAATCGCGCACGATGATTCTCGACAACACGCCCGCCGACTTTCGCCCCATCGTACAGGTGATAGACAACTTCAGCCGCAACCACAAACTGGGCAATCTCTTCGAGGCGCGCGTCGGCAAGGGCCGGCTTCTGGTGTGCTCGATGGACCTGTTGCGCGATCAGGACCGGCGACCCGCTGCGCGCCAGATGTATGCCAGTCTCATCGCCTATCTGGCGTCCGATGCGTTTCGCCCCAAGCAGGAGCTGACCTCGGAGACTTTGGGCAAATTGTTCGCAGCGCCTGAAATCAAAAAGATCGTGGTGTCGGCAAAGCCGGATCTTCCCGCGGTGCTTCATGTGAAAGCTGCGGGGGCGGTCAAGGAAATGGAAAAGTCGGCACCGTGGACGGCGGCGGCCGATCGCGTCCTCGCGCGCGAAACCGGTTACGACTACAAAGTGCGCGGCGGCACGTGGCGCGACAAAGTCGGCACGGCGTGGCACAGCGCCGATGATCTGCGTGTCACAATCACGTGTCCGAAAGGCTTTGCCGGAACGCTCTACGCGCACTTTCACGACTGGAACAACAAGAGGCGCGTCACGGACATTTTTTTTGAAGACCAACCATATGGCATGTTGTCCAACTACGCCGGTGCGGGCCTCTGGCTGGCTTTTCCCGTTACGGCCAAAGACAGCGCGGACGGCGTGCTCGAACTGTCCGCCCGCCCGACGCAGTTCAATACGATGATTACCGAGGTTGTGCTCGTGAAACAGTGAACGGCGCCGCAACGGGTCACTCGTGCAGGATCACCTCGCGCGTTTGCGGGTTCCAAGTCCGTGAGCGGCGCGGCAGACGATGGTCGCCGTGGCAGTCGGTGCAATACTTGCGCTCGAAGGTTCCGGCGATGATGTTTTTGTGAATGACCTGATTGATGTTCTGCGGCGCGTGACACGCGTAGCACAATGGATTGACGTCCTCGCGCGTGTAGAACTTGTCCGGCGCGGTCACATTGTTCTCATCGTTGCAGTGATCATCCGAGGGGCCATGGCAGAGCTCGCAGCCAACGTTTTTGGTCGCGTGGCTGGTCACGAGTTTTTCTTCCTGATAGTTAATGTGGCAGACAAAACACCGGCTATTGTCGGCCGTCAGATACGTTACGGTCGGACTGGTCACGCCGATTGCAATTTGCACGGTCACGCGGCGGGTTTTGCCCGCTGCCGGACTGCCTGAAACTGGATTGCCCGATGCCGCCTTGCCTGACGATGGCAAGCGATTCTTGAGTTTGGAAAAATGGCCACAGGCGGAAAGAGCAATAACAGCCGCCGCGGCAAAAGAAATCCATACCCACGTTTTCACGAAATGCCCTTTCTTTGAGGGGATTGGCTGTGAGAAAGCGCGGGATGGACGGGGTGGACAACGCGGACGACTTAAACACACACCACTCAGT
>JAOAGV010000007.1:41119-75626 GCA_026415575.1 Candidatus Sumerlaeia bacterium | reverse complement strand
GCTCGATCATTTGAGCAAGGTGGGCAACCCGGCCTCGCTCGACCGCCGCGATCGCCCCTGCCTGCTGGTGGTTTGCCCCGCTCGACCGCTTTTCGCTGGATCCGATTGGGGATTGATGGATAACCGGTTTATTGCTTTGCCTCCAACGTCACCACGAGGTTACGAGGTTGGCCCGCGAAGGGATGTAAGGCTCAATGACCACATGCCAGACGGGGTGGACAGCCGGCGGCATGTCGTCTTCGGGAGCCCAAGACGAGCGCCGGACGTCGTGGCCGGCCATGGGCCAGTCGGCCACGGTCAAAGGCGTAGCGGCGAAGTGAAGCAGCACCGCGAACGTCACCAGACAATTTAATGGTCTATTCATCGTTGATTTGCTCCTGTTTCAAAACCCCTCTCAGCCAGGTTATGCAACACCTATGGCGGTTTCGCCGGCCGCCAGATCGAAGGCGGCATAGGTGGTCTTGCCCTCAACGAGAAACGTTCCGCTGCGGAAGTTGCGGCGCGATTGCACTTCCTTCAAGTCGGCGCCGTTGACCTGCACACGGCGCGCGGCCACGCCCAGCGACAGTGTGAAATTGGGCGTGGGGAATTGCGTGCGGATTCGGACCCGGCCCGCTTCGCTTGCGATGTCGCTGAGTTCCCGCGCCATCCAGTAGCGGCCAATCTCGCTGTTCTTCATCCAAATCGTTTTGGCGCGGTCGGGGTCATAGCGGTCAAGCCGCTGCTTGACGGTTTTCAGGACGCCGAAGCCGATTTGGTTGTTGGCGTAGAAGCACGGCCAGTGGCCGGTCATCACACAGGGCAACTCTTTGGCAAGAACCGTTGGCAGCTTGCCGCCCTGCAAGTCTTCCGTGATGAACAGGTCGGCGTTGGCCGTGTCCCAACCGGTGGCGCCAAACCAGTCGCCGGCACAACTGACGATGCTGGCGATGGCAATGCCCTTGTCTTTTTGCGCGTGATAGATGGGCACGTCGGGCATCTCGTCGGTTTTGAGCCAGAGAAAATAAGACGGGCGCGTGTCGCCGTTGACCTGCATGGCGGCGTCGAGAATGGCCTTCGAGTAGGCCGGCTCCTTCCTTTTGCCGAAGGCGCCGGGGCTGGTGACGCCGTCGGCGCGAAGGCCGGCGTTCTTGAGCAACTGCATCGCGGCGATGATGTAGTCGGTGAGCAAGTCCACCGGCGGGTCCACCCATTCGCCCTGCTCCCACTGGTCGGTCAGTTTCCAAGTCTTGAGGTCCACAACGTGGGTATGCGTGAGCATTTCGGGGGTGAGGTCGAAATTCGGCCAGATAATGTCGCGCGTAACGCGAATCCACTCCTTGAGTTCGCGTTCGGGAAAGTTGGGGAAGTCCTTGTCAATGCGCCCGATGCCCGCCGGAAAGGGCACCATGCTGAACTTGCCCCGGATGCCCTGTTCGCCGCACCACTCGCCCCAGCGCGCCGCGAACTCGGCGGGCACTGTCTGGGGCATGCGGTCGAGTTTATCGTAGTGAACTTCCCAGCCCGACGGTTTGGTTTCCGGATGGAGCCGCACACGCCAGTCGTGGCGTTGCTTGATCCAGTAGTAGCCGAGATTGATGATCGGACAGGAGTCGTCAATGATCAGTCCGAGCGGCGTGCGCAGGAGCGGATTGCAGACCGCAACGGCGGGTTCCGGCTGGGCAGTGCGGCCGGGCAGTGTCATGCCGGAGGCCGCGGCGGCGGACGCGGCGAGAAACCGGCGGCGGTTGAAGGTTCGGCGCATGGGCCACCTCCTTATTTGTTCTTGTATTCCTCGAGGGCGTCCCCGCCCAGCGGCAGGGGAGATTTTACACGCAGACTTTCCCTCAACGTTCGCATAAAGTATCGCTTGTTGTAATACCACAGCACCAGTGCCGTAAGCACCATGGCGATGACGGAGCCGATGAAAGCCAGAAGCATGTCTTTTTGAGCATCCCAGACATCGCCTTGGGTACCCAAATAGGCAATCCCCAAATCGCCCCCAAAGATAACGGCGATGCCATACTCGATCAACTCATAAATGGCGGAGAAAGCCAGGACAAAGTCCACGGGAAAATAGAGACTCCAGAATCCCTCGAAGTTGCCGATGCGAACGGCAACCTCGCGCACCGGATAGGCCATCAGCAGCCCAAAAAGAAAGTGGATGATGCGGTCGTAGTGGTTGCGCGAAAGATGAAACGTGTTCTGCAGCCAGAAACCGAACGGCACTTCCGAGTAGGTGTAGTGCGTACCGATAATATGCAAGGTCATATAGATGAAGATCAGTGTGTAGGAGATATTCGACAGCGGGAAGCGACGGAACGTCGCCAGCAACACCAACACGAACGGGACGGTCAGATAGTTCTCCATCTTCCAATCGTCGAAGTAGCGCACATTGATACTGAGTATGATCCACAGCAGAATATACAGGCTGATCAGGATCAGAGGGAACCGATGGGGATGCGTGGAACGCTGATGCCAGAACCAACAGGCGGAATGTAACCGCAACACTTGCGCAGACGATGGGATAGAAACTCAGGACCAGCGGCAAGGCGATTGGCGAGTTGCCTGTGTATGGCCGGCCAAACGAGATACACAAGGAGACAAACACAAACAGTCCGGACAGAAAGACGACCATAACGGCAGCGAGGCTCTGCCGCGCAGCCAATACAAGCGCACCGGCGAAGACCGCTCCCGTCAGGAGGCTTTTCGCCATGCTTTCATAGCGCACAAAGACAAAGTAGCCGGACAACAGTCCGAGCAGCAGAATGCCTGCAAGGGCAAGATGATCAAATCCATTGCGCCGGCTCATGGCCATGCCTCAATTCATTGCCGTGCGATGCTGCGCAGATAGTCGAGCGAGTCGGAAAGCAGCACGCGGAGTTCCGGCAGCGGCACATACAGAGCCATTTCGGCTTGCGAAAAACCCCGCGCCCGCTCGGTGGCCGGAAACCACCGCCCGATGCACCCAAAATGTTCGGATACGCACCCGCCTCGCCCATGCCGAACAACGCGCGAACCGCCACGAGGAGATCGAATCGCCCGACCAGGCCGGTGAGTCCAGTGAAGCACGACCACCAGATGACAATCCGGGTGATTCCCTGTTTGTGGCCGAAGGCATCGCCCCACGCGCCGCTGGGGATCTCGAACAACGCATCGGTCAAGGCAAAGGCGCCCATGACCCAGCCCCATTGACTGGGCGACAGGCCAAGGTCCTTCTGCATGGCCGGTCCCGCCACGGAAATACACAGCCGGCCCGCATAAGTGATGACCGACAGCAGTGTCAGCACGAAGAGAATGAAATGGCGTTTTTTTCATTTGGCCACCTATCCTGTGTCTGATTTGGGCATTGCGCCTTTTGCAGGCGGGACATTTTGCCGGGCCCCAATGGGCCGCAGTCACAGGAAAACAACCGTGCTGCCAAACAGTTTTCGGTTCGGGTCGTCTTACGGTGGGGGTGCCGGCTCCAGTCCGCTGGCAATAGTCAGCGCCACTGCGGTGCCGGGCGAAACGCGGCTGCCGGGGCCGGGAGAATGATCGAGGATTGTGCCGCGCGCGGCGCCCGGCCGCTCGACCTCGCGCACCTCGCCGAGCGTCAACTGCATGGCGCCCAAAACCGACCTGGCCTCTTGCACCGTGCGATGCCGCAAATCGGGCATGTTGTAGTCGGCGGGATAGGGGCCAAGGCTGACAAGAATCTTGATTCTCGCACCGCGAATAATCGGCACGCCCGCCGGCGGATCCTGCGCGATCACATCGCCCCGTTTGACCGTCGGCGAATAGGCACGGGCCACCGGCTCCGCGATGTCGAGGTCGGCGTTGGGCACCGACCGCACGGCCACGCCCGCCTTGATCTCCGTCAATCCAACGACGTTGGGAACCCGCACGCGAACCGAACCGTCGCTGACCACAATGCGGATGGGCGTCCGCTGCTTGACCTTTACGCCGGGGGCCGGCGCCTGCGCCATGATGTTGCCGCGCGAGACCGCCTCGCTGAACTCGCGCCGGTCCAACTCCAGAAACAGGTTGGCGGTCTTGGCTTTCTCCAGAGCCTCCTCGACCGTTACGCCGAGCACATTGGGCACTTGAACTTCCGGGCCGCCCACATAACTTTTGACAATCAAATAACTGGCTCCGCCAATCAGGCCCATTACCAGCACTGTCGTGAGGGCAAGCCGGACCAGACCCAGAAGCACGCGCCAAACGAACCAGAGCAGGCCGCGACGACGGCGGGGTGAACAGCGGTCGGCCTCCGACTCGGACACAAGGGGTTCGGGCGGGGAAGGGGCAGGCTGGTTCACCGGCGCATCCGTCGCAGCCGGCGGTTCCGGCACGGCCTGCGGCGGGTGGAACCGCACCGGCTCCGGCGCGCCCGGTCCGGCCAAATCAAAACCCGGCGGCAGATGTATTCGGTCTCGGCGTTTTTTGTCCACGGACAGACGGGCTCCCCCGCATCTGTTTAGCACTGAGAGGTTTGGACAGCATCTACGGGATTCAATGGATATTTATAGACTTTCTGGATCACGCCTCAAGCCTAAGTCCTCAAAGACTTGTGATTCCTGTCGAAGAGGATTTTCCCCTTATGCCAAGTATCATCAAGGGCCACTGGCGGACTTCCCACATGGTAGAACCCGATGATCGCGCCGCCGGGCCTTTTGTTCGTTGGAAACCGACCGGGCACCTACTTCCCGATACAGAAACGCGCGAAAATCTCATCGAGCAGATCGTCGGCGAACCGAAGGCCCAGAATCTCATCCAGCGCACCAAGGGCGCTGCGCACCTCCACCATGACAAGGTCTTCGGATACACCTTGTTCAAATAGATCGAGTGACCGGCTCACCCCGCCGTGGGCCTGTTCAAGCAGCGCCAAATGCCGCGCATTGGAAACCAGAGGCGTTTCCGCGGCCTCTGCATTTTCGCCGCCGGTCAGAGCGGCTGCAATCGCTTCCTCGACTTCCCGCAGGCCCTCGCGCTGAGTTGCCGAAACCGGCAAAATGCGTTCGGCGGCAAATCCCAAAGACCCGATGGTCTCTTGTTGAACGCGCTTGGGCAAGTCTGTTTTGTTGCATATCATCAGAACCGGCGATGCGGCGACGCGCTGAGCGATGGCGCGGTCCTCATCGGTCAATTCCTCCGAGGCGTCCACGACCCAAAGGATCAGATCGGCCTGGGCAATTTCGTCGGCGGTGCGCTCGACGCCCAGTCGCTCAATGTCGTCGGCGGCGGCGCGCCAGCCGGCCGTATCCACGAGCGTGGTCGCAATGCCGCGCAGATCGAGCGTGCATTCGATGGTGTCGCGCGTGGTTCCCGGATGGGGTGAGACAATGGCGCGCTCGCGGCCGAGCAAGGCGTTGAAAAGCGAGGATTTGCCGACGTTGGGGCGGCCGACAATGGCCACACGCGCGCCGTCGCGGAAAACGCGCCCAAACCGTCCCTGCCGCAGAAGGTCGGCCAGACCGGCCTGCGCGTGGCGAAGCCAGTCGGCCAAGTGGTTGCGGTCGGCCGCTGCGATCGGCTCGTCTGGGAAATCCAACCGGGCCTCGATTTCTGCGGAGAACTCGACCAGTTGCCGGCGGATGTCGCCGACTCGCGCGGACAGCCGGCCGCTCAGTTGCCGAAGCGCCAGACGGCTGGCCGAGGCCGTGGCGCTGCGCACAAGGTCGCACACGGCTTCGGCCTGCGCGAGGTCGAGCCGCCCGTTGAGAAAGGCGCGGCGTGTAAATTCGCCCGGCCGGGCGGGACGGGCGCCGGCGCGGCAAAGCGTCTCGACAATTTGGGCGACGATGGCCGGGCTGCCGTGGCAGTGAATTTCGACCACATCTTCGCCCGTATAGGAATGCGGCGCGGGCATATAGACCGCCATGACCTCGTCGAGGGGTTCCGAGTCGCCGGGGCAAACAAACTGGGCCAAAGTTAGGCGATGATGAGAAAAAGTGTTGACGGCCGTTTTACCTGAGCTAGAAATACAACAGGATTTGAGCAGGTCGAGGGCTTTCGGCCCGCTCAGTCGGACAATGGCGATGGGTGCCGGTCCCGCGCCGGTTGCCGGCGCGACAATCGTATCCGCAAAGGCGTTCATGTCGGGTAGTGTTTCAACCTGAGGAGTGGCGATGAATCATAAAGTAGTTGTATCGAGTCCCAAAGCGCCGCCGGCCATCGGGCCATATAGCCAGGCCATCAAAGTGGAGAATATGATTTTTGTGTCCGGCCAAATCCCGATAGATGCCGAGGCAAAGAACATTGTTGGAACCGACATCGCTACGCAGACGCGGCAATGTCTCAACAACATTCGCGAGATTCTCGAAGCCACGGGTGCTACTCTCTCGCATGTTGTCAAGACCACCGTGTATCTGAAATCGCTGGACCATTTCAAGGAAATGAATGCGGCCTACAAAGAGTTCTTTCTGACCGACCCGCCGGCACGCGCCTGTGTCGAGGTCAGCCGCCTGCCGGGCAATGTTCTCATCGAGATAGACGCCATCGCGGTGCTGCCGCCGGCGCCCAAACCCGTCAAAACCGGCTCATTGCTGTAAAAGGAGGAAGGTGCGGTCTAAATGGCTTCAGAACTAACCCCAGTGGCCTGTCCGTTCGAGGATTGTCTGTATTATGTGCGAACCACCGTCCCAACGGAACCTGTCTGCTGCAGTCATCCGGACAAACGACGCTTTCACGGAAGCCAGGCGTGTCCGCTGTATCAGTATAACTGGATGAAACGACTGACTGCTGCCCAGAAATGAATATGCAATCGAGGTGACTTGTCATGCCCGAAGGTATGCGCGGCGTGATCTGTTCGCTGTCCGACTGCCTCTATTATGTCCGACAAGGCAGCCGCGCGCTTTGCAAACATCCGGAAGTGCATACGAACCCGGCCGGCTCATCGTGTCCCTTTTATAAAATGGACTGGCAGCGCAAAGCCGCCGAACTGGCCAAGCGCTTCAAGAAAACACCATAAAAGTCCGTAGCAAAACCGTTGGCGACGCCGCAGGGTGTGTGATTCTTACGCCCGTGGAGTTTTTCAACTCTAACCCGATTTTGCAATCTCGACGCCCATCTTGGGCAAGCTATTGAAGCAGGACAGCCGTCTTTCCAGTTTCAACACCTTTGGCAAATCCCGTTGGTCGGCAAGTCTTTCCCGCGGGGTCTTCTTTCTGCGTGTCATCTGAAGCCTTCTTTGGATTTTTTGTCTTCGGCAAACGATGTGGCCGAACGTTTGAAGTCAGCGGCGCGGTCTGTCCGCACCGGCGGCAGGACTTGGTTCGGCTCTGGAGATTCTTTGGCGCGAAACCGACTGCGGGTATTGATCGCTCGGAACGAGGGCATAAATACGTTCTTGGGCAAGGAGTCCGTCGAGAAGGTCGCGGGGATACTCCTTGCCGCCGATCAGCCTCTTGTCCAATCCGAGAGCCTTCCATTTTTCGCCCGCCGTGCCGTTGTATTCAAACTGAAAAAACGCTCCGCCCGATGTGTCCGTAACAAACCAGCCGTACTCGCGCAGAGCCTTCGCAATCACTCTCGCCGAATATCGGGTGGTGTCGCCGAGTTGCGGCGGCAAGCCGCCGATCCATCGTTCAATGTCCTCATCCGTGACATTCAGTGCGAAACGCATTCCCATGGGAACGCCGTCGGCGGGGCCCGACCGGGGGGCGTCGGTTTTTGTGGCAGGCGGCACGAAGACATTGCGGTTTGGGTTTTTGATTGGCATCGAGAGCGCGTGCCGAATCGCCCCCTGCATGATCTCCTCCGGTCGGGTAAGCATCGCCAGATAGGGGATGCCGCAGCCTCTCGAAGGTCGAAATCCGTCTTCCTTGGTTCTGTAGTCTCCGTCCACGAGACTACCGTTGCCGATGACGACCGTTTGGCCGTCGAATTCGACCTGCCAGAGATTCCACTCGCGGCCGGTTGCGGGGTCCAAGATGATGACCTGACCATCGCTGCCTTTCGCCGGCCGCCAGTTTGGATTCCATGGTATGCTCCGGCCGTGCAGGTTGCCCCAATCGGGGTGTCGCGACCGGACAGCAACCCACGTGGTCGCCTCGTCCGCGGTGTAGACGGGATAGGAGTAGTCTTCAAACCCGCCGAGGTTGAAGTTTCCCGGCCGGTCGGCAGTGGACAGTCGCCACAAGCGGTCGGCCCAGAGGTCCGATTCCGGGTGCCTCGGAATGCCGGGCACAGGGATATTCCATGGCGCATTGGGGCCGTAGGGGCGCACGTATGAGTGCGGCTGGAATGGGGCGAACATCTTTTGAAGGATTTCGCTGTTTTCCGCGCGGCCTTGGCCCACGCATAGGAACATCGCAAGGACAACTAAAAGAGCAGTTTTGCGCATCATCATGACAGCCGGCCTCGTTTGTCTTCCGGCAGCCTGTCGGGAAACCCGCGGTCAAAGATATTTGAAATCTTCAACCCGGATTCGACAATTGGTACGAAATCTGGCGCGATGATTCAATTAGAATCCAAAAAGAAGCCCGTTGGCGAACCCTTTGAAGTGGAGTTTGGGATGCATACAGTTCCCTTGAGTGGGATTTTTCGCGCAAAGCCGCCTGCGAAAAGTGGAAACTCCAAACATTTGCCGACAAGCTCCAAAACAAAAGATCTCAGAATCAAAAAAATCCATGAGCAGCACTCGCGGATCAAATACCTTCGAGTCAAAAAAATGCAGGGATCCTTCTTGACACGCCCGACCGCACGGCTCAATTTCCATGCAGATTCGGCTGAACCACGCAGGAGTGTTGGCAGATGATTCCCGAAGGACTCGACGAACTGGAACGGCGCGTAGTGGGGCTGCTTGAGCATTACCGTGCGGCGCGCGAGCAGCTGCGCCAAACCGAATGCCGCCTCGAAGCCTGCGAAGCCGAGCGTGCACGGCTGGCCGCTGAAAACGAGCGGCTGCGCGGGCGCGTCGCCGAACTGGAAAGCGAGCAGGCCAGCCGCAGCAGCCGTGAAGAAGTCGTTCGCAACCGGATCCAGCAGATCGTCGGCCATATTAACTCGCTCGAAGCCGAAATCGCCAGAATGGAACCCCCCGGCCATGAATCCTGACAAACGAACGGAGATTTCCATCGGCGGGCAGGTTTTCAAGCTGCGCTGTGCCGAAGGCGAAGAGGACAAACTCCGCGAAACCGCCGCGCTGGTGGATGCCAAGATCGCCGAGCTGGGCCGCGCCACGGGCATTGTGGACAGCCTTCGTCTGGCCCTTCTTGCCGCATTTCACTTTGCCTACGAGCATGCCGGCCGCGACGAAAAAAACTTTCAGAAATCTGCGGAATACAAAAAAATCCACAAACGCTTGAAACAATTGGTCGAGCAAATTGATTCAGGGCTTTCCCCGGACAAGGTGAAGTAAGGTGCAACCATGCGGACAAGTTCTGCGCCCAGACCGCCGTGGATCAAACTCCTCCAAATAGTGTGGATCGGAATGTCAGTTCTTGCGGCATTGTATATGGGAGCCGAAATCCTCTGGTTCCTCGGATGGCCCCTCGCCGGATTGCACCAATGGAGCATTCCCATCGGAGGAACAACCGTCAAAATCTGGTGCCTGTGGGTGGTCATTCCGCTCGGTCTTGCCTCGGCGTGGGCCGCGGCGCGTTGGCGACACAAGCCATGAAAAACGCAACAAGAAAGCAAGGAGAGAAACCGTGAGTCCGGATGTGGATGACAAGCGAAAGGCGTTGGAACTGGCGCTGACCCAAATCGAGCGCAGTCACGGCAAAGGCAGCATCATGCGCTACGGCGAAAGGCCGGCCGTCGAGGGCGTGTCGGTCATTCCCTCGGGTGCGTTGTCGCTCGACTGGGCGCTGGGCGTGTGGGGCTACCCGCGGGGGCGGATTGTCGAGATTTTCGGCCCGGAAGCATCGGGCAAAACAACCCTCGCGCTTCACGCCGTGGCCGAGGCGCAACGGCAGGGGGGCGTGGCTGCCTACATTGACGCCGAGCACGCCGTGGACCCCACGTACACCAAAAACCTCGGGGTCAACCTCGACGCCCTGCTGATTTCGCAGCCGGACACCGGCGAACAGGCGCTGGACATTGTCGAGACTCTGGTGCGGAGCAATGCGCTCGACATTATTGTCATAGACTCGGTGGCGGCGCTGTCGCCCAAGGCCGAGATCGAGGGCGAGATGGGCGACTCGTTTGTCGGTCTGCAGGCGCGGATGATGTCGCAGGCGTTGCGCAAGTTGACCGCGGCGATCAGCCGGTCGGGCACATGCACGATTTTCATCAACCAAATCCGCGAAAAAATCGGTGTGATGTTCGGGCCGAGCGAAACCACGCCCGGCGGCCGCGCGCTCAAGTTCTACGCCTCCGTGCGCGTAGACGTGCGGCGCATTGCCTCGTTGAAAGAAGGTGAGGAGAACGTCGGCAACCGCGTGCGGGCGCGCGTGGTCAAAAACAAAATGGCCGCCCCGTTCAAGGAAGCCGAGTTCGACATTCTATTCGGCAAGGGCATTTCAGCCACGGCCGATCTGCTCGATCTGGCGGTCAAGTATCACATTGTGGAGAAAAGCGGCGCGTGGTTTTCCTTCGAGAAAACCCGGCTTGGTCAAGGCCGCGAAAACACTATCTCGTTCCTTGCCGAAAACGCCGACGTTCGCAAGGCCATCGAGACCAAAGTCAAAGAGAAGATCGGGCATCCGAGTGCCCTGAAAAAAGCGGAAACCAAGACCTGATTTGGCAAAGCGGCCGGGCTCCGGAACTTTGAAATCGCCGCCCCTCCGATACTGTTCCTTTTCCTCCCACTTGCGCCAGACGTTTGGCTGCCGCGTGCATCGCGTGGCCGTGGACGCGGGCATGACGTGTCCGACGCGCGACGGCACACTGGGGCGCGGTGGATGCATCTATTGCGAAGAGGCGGGAGCGCGGGCGGCTTATGTCGAGCCGGCCCTGCCGATTCGCGAGCAGGTGCGGCGCGGCATCGAGCATGTACGCCGGCGCTACAAGGCCGAAAAGTTTCTGGTCTATTTTCAGCCCTATACGAACACGTACGCGCCGGTCGAACGCTTGCGCGCCCTTTTCGACGAGGCACTCGACCATCCCGACGTTGTGGGTTTGATGATCGGCACCCGGCCGGATTGCCTCGTGGACAGGGGTGTCGGCAAGGCGACTTTCGGCCAACCGGCTCCGCAGCAAGAGCCTGCTCCCCTCGCTCTGCTCGAAGAATACCACCGGCGCACGTATCTGTGGGTCGAATTGGGATTGCAGTCGGTCAACGATGCGACGCTGGCGTGGGTGCGGCGCGGGCATGATTTTGCGGCATTCGAGCGCGCGGCCGCTGCCGCCAAAGCCCGAGGGTTGCGGCTGTGTGCGCACGTCATTGTCGGATTACCGACCGACCGGCGCGAGGATCATCTGGCCGCAGCCGATGCGCTCAACCGGCTCGGTTTTGATGGCGTCAAAATCCATTGCCTGTATGTCAGCCGCAATGCCCCTCTGGGCGAAGTCTATGCGCGCGAGCCATTCCCCCTGATGACGCGCGAGGAATACGTCGAGCGCGTGTGCGACATACTGGAGCGGCTGAATCCCCGCATGGTCATTCATCGGTTGACCAGCGACGCCGACCGGCGCACGCTTGTCGCGCCGCTGTGGTGTTTGGACAAAGGCGGCATTCTATCGGAGATTGACGCGGAACTGGCCCGTCGTGGTTCGCGGCAGGGAAGCCTGTATCGGACAGAGGCCACAACATTTGCAGGATGAGGATGGTTTGCCGGTCAGTCGAGAGCGGGCTTCCCGAAAGGGGCCGGAGAGCGTTTTCAATCAAAGGAGGAGAAACGGATGAACAGGTCGCTGGCCATCATCGCGTGTCTGTCCGGGTTCATCGCCATCGGGGCGTTCGCCGCGCCGGCGCCTGACCGCGTGTCGGACTGGACGATTTACATCACCAACGACAACTGCCCGGATTATACGTGGGGCTATCCGGAGGACGAGACGCGGCAGATTTTTGCCGACATTGTTCGGGCGCACCTCGATGAAATGAACCGTACGGACGGCGAGCGGCCCGAAAACCGCAACCGCTACAATATGGCCGTGACGCAAGAGGCGCTGTGTTTTGTCGAACGCTATCCCGAGCGCAAAGAAGAACTGATTCGGCGCATCCGCGAAGGCCGCGTGTTTGTCAGTCCGTTCCTCTGCAACACCATGTGGGGTTTTCACAGCACAGAATGCGCGATTCGTGCCCTGTATCCGGCGCGTCGGCTTGAACGCGACTGGGGGATTCCGTTTGGCACAGCCGAGCACATCGAGGAACCCTGCCTGCCGTGGGGGATGGCTTCGATTCTGGCCGGCTGCGGCGTCCGCTGGCTCTCCGTGCCCTTTTACAACTATGACTCGACGTTTAGGTCGCTCGCCAATCCGCCGCTGTTTATCTATGAAGGCCCGGACGGCTTAACAATTCGAGTGATCATGGACCCTTTTGCCTCGAACAACTTCAGCTACGTTCAGGGCGGACAATTGCTGCGAGAACCCAAACGAATTCTCGAACAGTGGCTGCCTCACTACCGGCGGTTGGGTGATAGTTATCCGCTGCGCGCCACACTGGCCAGCGGCACGCACAGCGACTACGCGTCGGGAAGTCCCGCGCAGGCCCGCCAGTTCGCCGACGCAATCATTCGCTACAACGCACAGCCGGGCGACCATCCGACGCTCGTCAACGCCGTGGTGCCGCAGTTCTGCGCCGTGGTGGATGAGGCGCAGGCGCGGTCGCCGTTTCTTCCGACGCTTCGCGGCTGCTTCGGCCATTCGTGGGATTTGTGGCCGGTGTCACTGGCCAAATACGTCGCCGATATGCGCGAGGGCGAACGTCAGTTTCTTGCCGCCGAGACGCTTCTGGCGTTCGCCTGCCTGCATAATCCGGCGGTCGCCGAAGAGACGCGTCCTGCCCGCGAGCGCGCCGAATGGTGCTGGGCCATGCTTAGCGATCATGCATGGAACGGCACGGACGACAAGAACAAATGGCACAATGCCGATCTGCGGGAGCGGTGGAGCAAGGAACTGATGTTCGCGGGCCGGGAGCTTGCGCAAAGGGCTTGGACGGCGCTCGAACTCCAGCCGGATTCCCGCACCGTAACGGTGTTCAATAGTCTGAGCATTCCGCGCAGCGATCTTGTGCGGATCGAAGTGCCGCACCACATTCAAGGCGTGGCCGACGGCAAACGCACCCTGTCGTCGCAAATCGCCGTCGAGGACGGCCGGCGCTATCTCTATTTTGTCGCGCCGGAAGTCCCCGGCTTCGGGTTTCGACAATTCCAGTTGCTGAATGCGTCGGGCGGTAAAGCCGGCCAGCGATCGGCGCTCCGTGCCACCCTCGAAGTGCTCGACAGCCCGCGATACTGTTTCAAATGGGACTATGGAACCGGAGGCATTGGTAGCCTGATCTACAAGCCGGCAAAACGCGAGCTGGTTGTTTCGCTGAACGGTGCGAAGCCGGCGACGCTGCTGCAAACGCTGCATTCATCGCCAACCGCATTTTCCCTAACCGACGGGCAGATTCTCGCCGCCGGCCCCGTCTTCGCCCGTTCGCTCGTTCGCGGCGAAATTGGCGACATCCGGCTCACCGCCTTTGCCACTGTTTATCAACGACTCGACCGCGTGGACGTGGAGATTCACATTCACAAACCACCGGCGACCACACGCGAGCGTGTTTCCCATGCGCTTCCCATTCTGCCGAAGGATGGAACGCTGCGCATCGAGACACCGGGCGCCGTCATCCGCCCGCGGCCGCAGCCGCAGGGCGATTTGCTCGCCGGCGCCGACACCCAACGGTTTGCCGTGCAGGGCTTTCTCGATGTCGCTTCGCCCGACGGTGCAGGCGTCACCCTCGCCCCGTTGGACAACTATGCCTTAATGTTTGACACCGAGCCGATGTCGCTTATCGCCTTGGGTAACGATCAGAACTATCGCGAAGTGACCAAAGATCAGCACGGAATCGGGCAGTTTCGTTTTCGCTACGCAATTCGGGGCTATGACAACGGCTACGATGCAGCGCAGACGGCGGCGTGGTCTCGCTGCGCGGCAACGCCGCTGGTTGCAGTGATGGGCCGCTTGCCCCACCCCCCTGCCGAATATCCCCACATTGCCATTGATCCCCGCCGCGCCATTGCGCTTTGTCTGAAGCCGGCGGACGGGCCGGCTTCGGGCGGCACGATTCTCCGCCTTTGGGAGATTTCAGGGCAATCAGGGCCGCTGTCCATGGAGGTCAGCGGTTTCCGGCAGATACGGCAAACAGACCTTCTGGAGAGGGACCTCAGCGAATTAAAGATTGCGGACGGCCGCGTGGTTCTTGATTTGCGCGGCCATGGCTTTGCCGGATTGCACCTGTTGCCGTAAGCCGCGGCCTGTCGCGCATCGAAAGGAGAAGGCGATGAAACGCAAATGGCTGTTCCCGCCCTTGCTGGTATTATTGACTGTAGCTCTGTGTGCATTGGGCGAAGAAAATAAACCCGCGCGCCTTGTCGTGCTCAGCTATAACATCCATCATGGCGAGGGAATGGACCGGAGAATAGATCTGCCGCGCATTGCCGCGGTCATCCGCTCGGTTGCGCCCGATCTGGCCGCCATTCAGGAAGTGGACCGCAAAACGCAGCGCTCGGGCGGCACAGACCACGCCGAAACGCTCGCCCGACTTGTGGGAATGAAAATGGTCTTTGGCCGGACTATTGACTATCAGGGCGGGCAGTATGGAAACATGATTCTGTCTCGCCCGAAGATTCGCACCTCCGCCAACCATCCGTTGCCCTTCACCGAGGGGCGCGAACCGAGGGCCGTTCTGCGCGCCGAAGTCCAATGGCCCGAGGGCAAGGCCGCAGCGCTCGAACCGAACGGCGTCATCTTCTACGCCACGCATCTCGACCACACGCCGGATTCGACCGACCGGCTGGCGGCGGCCGCGGTAATCGAACGACTGACAAAAGCCGACGGCAACCGTCCCGCGCTCCTTGCCGGCGACCTGAACTCCACACCCGGCAGCCCGACTCTGAAAGTCCTGACGAAACTGTGGGCTGTTGCCGAAACGGGCCGCCCGCTTTTCACCACGCCCGTGAGCCGGCCGCAGCGGCAGATTGATTTCATTCTATATCGCCCAAAGTCCCGCTGGCGCGTGGTCGAGGCGCGGGTACTCGACGAAGCTGTGGCCTCCGATCATCGCCCAATTCTGGCCGTTCTCGAACTTTTGCCCAAAAAGTGAAAACTATGAAATAGGCGGGTCGCCTTGGAGCAACTTTTTGCCCGTGCATCAAGGCTCGGTCATGTCGCGGGGCGGGTCGCCGTTGTTGGGTGCGGCCAGAATCTGCCGCAGACGCTTGACATTTTCCACGACCTCGCCGTTGCGAAAAACCGTCGTGCCCATGACGAGGACTTCGGCGCCGGCGGTGGCGACCAGACGGATGTTGGACTCATTGATCCCGCCGTCGGCTTGGATGAGGAAGCTGAGTTTTTCCAGTTCGCGCAAATGCTTCAGTTCGCGAATCTTGCCCAACGTTCGCGGCAACAATTCCTGCCCGCCAAATCCCGGCTCCACCGTCATAATCAGCACAAGGTCCACCAGCTTGAGAACCGGCATAAGTACTTTGGTCGGCGTGCGCGGACGGATGGACACACCAACCCGCACCCGCTGACGGCGCAGGAAACGGCACAGCGCGACGGGGTCTTTGCACGCCTCGATGTGAATGGTGACCAGCGACGAGCCGGCGGCGATAAACTCGCGCGCAAGCGGCAGAGGATTCTCGACCATCAGGTGCGTGTCGTAGAACAGGTCCGGCACGGCCTGTTTGAGGCAGCGAAAGACAGGCGGGCCGAGCGTAAGGTTGGGCACAAAGTGGCCGTCCATGACATCCACGTGGACCCACCGACAGCCGGCGCGCTCCACTTTTTTCAACTCGCGTTCGAGGTTGGCAAAATCGCTGGCTAAAATCGAAGGAGCAAAAGCAACTTCATTGAGCCTGGCCGGCAGGGCATGGGAGAGTCGCCGGCTGCGCGAACCCGCTTTGGACACGTTTTTGCTCATGGCAGAACCCCGTCGGGCGAATAATCAATGAATGAAAAACAAATGACCCGCAACGCCGCCCTATCATCAACCGAACCGGCAGGACGGTCTGCAAAAGGCTGTCAGACCAACGACTGGGAACGGGGGGAAGAAAGCCGCACGACGGAAAGGAAGCAGCATCCCACCCTGCCAACGCGACGCGTGGCGGGACACCTACCAAAAGGCACAGAAGCATTGCAAGTGGGAAGTGCGTGAAAAAATTTCCGCAACGATTCTTCAACGCGCATTCTTTCGGACCGAAACTCGCTTGCATGCACCAAGCCGCAAAAACCACGCCGCGCCCTCGCGTTGCAATCGCGCAAATTTTTGAATGCCCGCCGCGTTTTTTATAAAAGGATGCAAGGGGCGACAGGCTATGCACCGCCATCATTGCACGGTGACCGGGGGACTACTGACTCATATTCCCATTCTTTGCGTATTATGCAGCGCTTTTGCATTGCCTTGCAACGGCAATTCTGGCAGGGCTGGTTTGGTTTTGACGGGGAATCGAAATAGGAGAACTCCGATGAAAAAAATGTGCCATCCTATCCTTTCCGGGTTGGTCTGCCTCCTGCTTCTTGGGCCAAGCGTTCCCGGAGAGGAATCGCCCAAGATTGCCAAGCCCAAGACAGTTCAGCCGAAGGTTGTGTCTGCTCAACAGGAACCAAAGCTGGTTTCACCCAAAGGCGCAGGGGCCCGACAGCCGGCCAAAAAAGCGCCGGCGAAAGGCGCTCCGGTGATTGCCGCACCGAATGCCGCCCCCAAAGTGCCTGCGAAACTCGTCCAGCCCGCTCCGCCTTCCGATGTTCTGCGCAAGCGCGCTCTGGCTGGCCCGCTGCGCGATCATCCGGAGATCGTTTTTGCCGTCCGCACCAAGTATGACGACCCCCATTGGTATGCAAATATCGGCTACTATTGTGACGACGAAACGCTGAAGGCTTATGCGGGCAACGGCGCGGGCGACGTCGGCAAACTGTGCAAACTAAACCTGCACACCGGCGATGTGACCGTTTTGCTCGATGCGAAGACCGGCTCGATCCGCGACCCCCAAGTCCACTATGACGGCCAAAAAATCCTCTTCGCCTGGCGCAAGGAGGGAACCGACTACTACCACCTCTACGAAATCAACAGCGACGGCTCCGGTCTGCAGCAGATTACCTCCGGCCCCTATGACGACTTCGAGCCGACCTATCTGCCCGACGGCGACATCCTCTTTGTGTCCACGCGTTGCCATCGCTGGGTCAATTGCTGGAAAACTCAAGTGGCCATCATGTATCGCTGCGGCCCCAACGGCGAAAACATCCATGCGGTTTCGGCCAACACCGAGCACGACAACACGCCATGGATGCTGCCCGACGGCCGCGTTCTTTACACCCGCTGGGAATATGTGGACCGCAGCCAAGTAGAGTTCCATCATCTGTGGGTGATGAACCCCGACGGCACCAACCACATGGTCTTTTACGGCAATATGCATCCAAAAATTGTCATGATAGATGCCAAGCCGATTCCGGGTACCAATAAAGTTGTCGCCTCGTTTTCGCCCGGCCACGGCATGAATGAGCATGCGGGAATTGTCACCGTTGTGTCGCCCGACAAAGGCCCGGATGATCTCACGGCAGCGCGGCCGCTCCACAAGAATCGGTTCCGCGACCCGTACGCCTTGTCGGAAGACCTCTTTCTTGTGGCCATGAACAACCAGATTCTTCTGCTGGACAGCCAAGGCGTGCTTGAACCGGTTTATACCCACAAGGGCGATGCGGGCCAGCTGCACGAGCCGCGGCCGATCCAGCCGCGGCCGCGCGAGCCGATCCTTCCGCAGCGCGCCAACCCAACCAAACCGGCCGGCCACTATATCCTGTCGGATATTTACAACAGCCGCAATTTGCAAGGCGTTCATCGCGGCGAGATCAAGAAGTTGCTCGTGCTGGAGACTCTGCCCAAACAAGTCAACTTCAGCGGCGGCCCCGATCTGCTGAGCTGGCTGGGCACGTTCTCGCTCGAACGCGTTCTCGGCACTGTTCCTGTCGAACCGGACGGGTCGGCCTATTTTGAGGTGCCGCCCGGACGCCAGCTCTTTTTTGTGGCCTTGGACGAGAAAGACCTCTCGGTCAAGCGCATGCACAGCTTCACCAGCCTCATGCCCGGCGAAGTGATGAGTTGCGTCGGCTGCCACGAAGAGCGGCAGAAGACGCCGCAGCAACACGCCGTGAACGTGCTTCAGGCGTTGCAGCGCCCGCCCAGCCGAATCCAGCCCTTCGAGGGCTACCCCGATGTGATAGACTTTACGCGAGACATTCAGCCCATCCTCGATGCCCATTGTGTGCGGTGTCATGACTTTACCCGGCGCGAGGGCAAGATCGTGCTATCGGGCGATCTTGGCCCCCACTGGTCGCACAGCTACTACAATCTTCTGGCGTTTCGCCTCGTGGCCGACGGGCGAAACGGTCTGGGCAACTATCCTCCGCGCACCATCGGCAGTTCCGCAAGCCGTCTGCTGAAGCTGGTGGACGGCAGCCATTACGACGCCAAACTGTCCGAACGGGAATGGCGTCTGCTGTGGCTGTGGATCGAAAGCGGCGCAACCTATGCGGGCAGCTACGCGGCCTTGCGCAACGAAGCCGAGATGGCCATGGCCGGCCGGGCGTATGGGCTGGCGTGGGGCGGTTGCAGCGCCGTATTGCGGCAGCGCTGTGCCCAGTGCCATACCCTTGGCCGCTCGGGTGAGGCCGACAAATTGCCGCTCCCCTATTCGCCCGAGCGACTGAGCCAGCGGCCGGGCATCACCTGGCCGGTGGGGGCCTATGAACGTGTGGTTTTTGAAAACGACCCAATTGCGAGGTTCGGTGCGAGTATTCTGTTTAATTTTACGCGGCCTGAATACTCGCCACTCGTGCTGGGTCCGCTGGCCAAAGAAGCCGGCGGCTATGGCAGCTGCGGCGGGGTGTTCAAAGACAAGAACGATCCTGACTACAAGGCCATGGTAGAAGCCATCGCGCGGGGCAAGGCCGTCTGGGAAGGCTATCCGCGCTACGGCTCGCCGGAGTTCCGTCCCAACCGTCAGTATGTGCGCGAAATGAAGCGCTTTGGAATTTTGCCGGCGGCGTTCGATCCGGCGAAAGACCGGATCAATATCTTCGAGGCCGATCAACTCTACTGGCGATCATTCTGGCACGAACCCACCGCTACAGTGGGCGAATAAACCATCTTGTCTTTTCGATCGGAAAGCTCAGCGGGCAGTATTTTGGTTTTAGCATTTGGAGCCTTTTGCCAAAGTTGCGCATCCAACACCTCAGGCTTTTGCAACCTCGCCTACAGGTTTCCACCTGTCCCGCAGCACGCGCTTTCGATTCAGCCCGCGCGGGGCTGAGTGCAACGATAAGCGCATAGGCCTGCGTATATTCAGAAAATCCATATTACGCGAATTGGGCATATAGCGCGGCCGCACTTTTCCCACCCTGTCCGTCGCGGGATGGCAGTGGAATTCCGTGCAGCTTAGCCTACGGTTATCCGACTACGTTTTGGTCTTGCTTTTTTTCGATACTTTTTTTGCCGCAGCTTTTTTGGCGGGCGCGCCCGCGGCGGCTTTCGCCGCCTCGCCGGCCATCTGTCCGCTTCCGTCGAAGTCGTGGGGATCGCCCCATTGCTTGCGAGCCTNCGCAAGGAGCCTCTCCATTCGTGCGCGTTGGTCGGCGAACTTCGGATCGTCGGCCAGATTACGGATTTCATCGGGATCGTTCTGCAGGTCGAACAGTTGGGCGTTCTTCACGCCGTTGGCGTTATACTTGATGAGCTTCCAGCGCTCGTCGCGCACCATCCGCTGACAGGCCTTGTAAGCGGCAAACAGCGTATCGCGCATTTTCGGCGTCTCGCCACGGATGACCGGCAAGAGGCTTTTGCCCTCAGCCGTGGGCGGGACGGCAATGCCCGCCAGTTCGCAAAACGTCGGATACAGATCGAACAGATATACCAGCGCCTCGCTTTGCCCGTGGGGGATACCCGGTCCTGCGAAAATCAGCGGCGGCTTGACGTGTTCATACAGGTTCTGCTTGCCCATCAGACCGTGCCGACCGCCGACGGCCAGCCCCTGATCGCTTGAAAATACAATGATGGTGTTTTTGTCAAACCCTCGCTCATTCAACACCTGCAGGATGCGCCCGACCTGCGCGTCAAGATAGGTTACGCAGGCGTAGTAGTCAGCGAGGTGGCGGCGCATAACGTCGGGCGTGCGCGGCCGCGGCGCGAGATTCTCGTCGCGCACATTCAACTCGCCGTTGTCGAACGGATGCTGCGGCATAAAGTTCGCCGAAAGGGTGAGTTTTTCCGGATCATACATCTTGGCATATTCCTCGGGCGCAATACGCGGATCGTGGGGTACGGCCGGAGCCAGATAGACAAAAAAAGGACGCTGCGGGTCATGCTTTTGGAGGAAGTTAATTACATCGTCGGCGTGCTTCCGGGCATCCGTCGCATCCGCATGTTTGCCCAGCTCGATATTGATCTGATACGTCCGATTGGAAAAGACACATTCATTGCCCTGCTTGCCGGAGTGAAGGGTGACATAGCCGGCGTCGTTGAACAGGCTCGGCAGGACGCGGATGCCGGCCGGCGTTTCTTTTTGACGGCCGTCGGGAATGCGAAACAACGAAAGACCTGTGGCGATCATGGTCCGGCTCGGCAGACACACGGCACCGACCTCGGCACCCATGCAATAGGCATTGCGAAAGGTAAATCCCCGCTCGACCAGCCGGTCGAGGTTGGGGGTATGGATTTCCGGGTTTCCCAAGGCGCGAATGGTGTCCCATCGCTGATCATCGGTGAGGATGAACAGGATATTGGGACGGCGGGGGGTATCCGCCGGTTCGGCGCGCCGCTGTGCGGCAGCGGCCAATGCTGCGGCGCCGAACGTTGCGCCGGTGGTGTGAATCCATTGCCGTCGGGTCATCTGTGCCATTGTCGGTTACCTCCGTGGGTCGGTGGTGGTCGAATCTGATGCAGCAATTCATCACGCCCCTTGTGAAGAAGGCAATTGTTTTTTGCAACCGGCCCATGTTTTCGCGTTGCGCCTCGTATCCATGACCAAAGAAAACAGTGGAAATCCAAAATCGTTTTGTGTAGAAATACAACAACTCAAGCGCAAGGAGAGGTAACCATAAGTTCAATGGAGACGGACAGCGAACAATCTCTTGGGTCGGGATTGAAGTGGCGGATTTTGTGCGTGGACGATGAGCCGGACATTTTGACTGTGCTCAAGGCGGCGCTCTCCACCAAGCATGAGGTCGTCACTGCCCTGAGCGGAGTCGAAGCCTTGAAAATCATCGGGGCGTGCGAACCCGATTTTATCATCTGCGATATTCGCATGCCGAAAATGGACGGCTACCAAACAGTGGAGACCATCCGCAAGCAACCGGCTTACAGCGACATTCCGGTGTTCTTTCTCACGGCCGAACGGGGCAAAGACGCTGCGCGCAAGGGCTTTGCCGCCGGGTGCAATCTGTTCCTCACCAAGCCGTTCGATCCCATCCGGCTTCTGGAGAACATTGACTATTTTACGCGCGAAAGCGGCCATGTGGTGCGGCCCAAAGGCTATTCGATTGAGCAGATCGAACGGATGATCGAGGCCGTGCGCCGCGCGCCCGAGGCAGCCGAAGCCCTGTCCGCGCCCCCGCCGCCGGCCGCCGCGCCGCGCCGCCCGTCTCCGCCGCCCACTGCCGAGCCCCATGCCAGCATTCCCAAACTGGCATCCGAGCTGTTTGCTGAATACACCAATCAACGGCTCAAAGCCGAACACAGCGCGCTGGAGGCCGATCGCAAGGCGCGCGAGCAGGAATACTGGAAGAAAAAATACGCGCAGATCCAAGCTTTCATTGACCGGCACATGCGCGATTGACCGGCGCGCAGGAGTGAAGGACATCTGACGAAGTATGCAGTTCCCGCTTCAGCGGGGCGAAAAACCGCATTGAAGCGGAAAGCATATACATCCCAAACGATGCTTCAAAGGGGCTGCCCGACAGGTCTTTCAGCAAATTCGCGGCAAAATCTCCCCCGCAGGCTTGGCCACCAGACGCTCACCGCCGATACGTGTCTTCAGCACCACCAGCGGCTGATCTGATTCGACTATGCGGCCGGCCAGCGACGCTTGATGGCCATGGTCGCAGCGCCTTAAGAACTCGACGACCGCACGGGCAGCCGCTGCCTCGCACACCACCACGGCTTTCCCCTCATTGGCAACCTCGAGAACGTCGAATCCCAACAGGTCGCAAATACCTTGAACCTCGGGCCGCACGCGGAGGGCTGCTTCGTCCATCTCAATTTGAACCGTAGAGGCCTCGGCGATGTCATGGCACGCCATGGCAAGGCCGCCGCGGGTTGGATCCTTGAGCGCATGGATGGCCGGCCCGAATTGCTCCACCAGAGCGTTCAACATGCGGTTCAGCGGCGCGGCGTCGCTGCGGACAGGCGAGTCGAGCGCCAGCGACTCGCGTCGGGCCATGACGGCCGCCCCGTGGTCGCCGAGCATGCCGGTAACAATCAGCGCGTCGCCGGGCCGGGCGCGCGACAAGGACGGCGGGGGTTCAATCAGCACACGACCAATGCCGGCGGTGTTGATGTAGCAGCCATCGCCTTTGCCGCGTTCGACCACTTTGGTATCGCCGGTGACAATCTCCACGCCTGCTTCGTCGGCGGTCGCGTGAATGGACTCGCAAACGGCCTTGAGTGTTTCGATTGCGAGGCCCTCTTCCAGAATCAACCCCAGACTGAGATACAGCGGTTTGGCGCCGACCACCGCGAGATCATTGACCGTGCCGGCAACGGCCAACCGCCCGATGTCGCCGCCCGGAAAAAACAGCGGCGAGACAATAAACGAATCGGTGGTAAAGGCCAGACGGCCGCCCGCCGTATCAGGGAGAATCGCGCTATCGTCCATGGCCGGCTTCCGCCCCGGCCGAACGCCCGGAAAGATGACCTCGCGCAACAGACGCTCGGTGCGAAACCCTCCACCGCCGTGCGCAAGTGTGAGACTGGTAAACGACATGAGGCTGACATCCTTTCACTGCAAATACTCAACCCTGCCATGCTCGTGAGAAACGCCCCGGACCGCAATCAAAAAGACGGGTTGGAGACCCTATCGTGGAAATTCTCACGAAAGCTATGGATCCAGTGCCCCAAGGACTTTGGAGTGCGCGCAGCCGTGCTGCCGCTTTGCTGTAATTGTCCCTCTTCAGACAAAGCGTCGGCGCTGGGGAGAGAATCCACACTTGGTGGGTTTGGGGTTGGCAAGAGAAAGCGGCAGCATGGCTCCCGCACTCCAAAGCGGACGACGATTTGTGCATAACGACAAGGGCGCTGCCTCGGGCCTTTTGCTTTTCGCCTTTTCGGCCCTAATGAAGCCACAGCATGATCCAACGACTTTACCCCGATTTCGGGAGAAGCTCCCTTGCAGGGCGGCGGTATGGTTTTTTGCTTGATTTTGGCGCTTCAACTTCCCCTTATGACGCTTCTATTTGTTCGCGGGAGCCGAAAACCAAACAATGCCGCTTGAAATTCCACAATCGCTCCGCCGCGAATGGGCCATCATCCATCGCGGCACGGCCGAAGTGTTGCCCGAAGAGGAGTTGCTGGCCAAACTGATCGTCGCGCGCGAGCAGGGCCGCCCCCTGCGCGTCAAATACGGCGCCGACCCGTCCGCCCCCGATTTGCATCTGGGCCACATGGTGCCCATCGGCAAGCTGCGCGAACTGCAGGATCTCGGCCACCAGATTGTGTTTATCATCGGCGATTTCACGGCGCAGATCGGCGACCCGTCCGGCCAGTCGGCCACCCGGCCCCAGCTGTCGCCCGAGCAGGTGGCCGAGAACGCCAAAACGTATCTCGACCAGATTTACCGCGTCCTCGATCGTGAAAAAACCGAGGTGGTGTATAATTCCGCGTGGCTGGGCAAACTGACCGCGCGCGACACCATCGGTCTGGCCGCCAAGTACACAGTCGCGCGCATGCTCGAACGCGACGACTTCCACAAACGGTTCGCGGAAGAGCGGCCCATTTTCATTCATGAATTACTCTATCCGCTCTATCAGGGCTACGATTCGATCGTCGTGCGGGCGGACATCGAGGCCGGTGGCACGGACCAGAAGTTTAATTTTGTCGTGGCGCGCGAACTCCAACGCGCTTGGGGACAAGAACCGCAGATCGTCCTCACCACGCCCCTGCTGGTCGGACTGGACGGCGTGAAAAAAATGAGCAAGTCGCTCGGCAACTATATCGGCATTACCGAGCCGCCGCGCGAAATGTTCGGCAAGACCATGAGCCTGGCCGACTCGGTGATGCTGGATTATTTTGCACTCGTGCTGCAATATGACGAGGGGCAGGTGGCCGAGTTGCGCGCAGCGCTGGAGTCCGGCGCGCTGCACCCGCGCGAGGCCAAGGCGCGCCTCGCCCGTGAAATTGTCGCCCGCTTTTACGATGCCGCCGCAGCCGACGCCGCCGCGGCCGAGTTCGATCGCGTGTTTCGCGAACGGCAGGCACCGGAGGAATTGCCCACCATGCGCCTTCGCAGTGAAACCGGCGCCGCGTTGCCCATTCTCGATGTGCTTCTGGCCGCCGGTTTGGCCGAATCGCGCCGCGAGGCCAAGCGCCTGATCGCCGCCGGCGGCGTGGACCTTGACGGCCTGCGATGCGACCATCTTCGGACAACGGTCGAGCCCGGCGAGCACCTGCTCAAGGTTGGCAAACACCGCTTCTGCAAAGTTGTGGTGACGACGGATTGACATTGACCGGCCGAGGGGCTGTGGCACAAGCTAAAAGTTTTGGCGGTTCGCCGCCGGAAATGTTGCGGAAAACTGCATAATATAAAGCAAACCAACGGTTGAGACCTTGCCTCAACCCAGCGTCGAACAATCAAACAAGGAAGAAACGGGATGCTGAAACAACTGCGTTCGAGACGGACAACAAAACGAATCATGCTCTGGACCTTGGTCCTCGTGATTCCTTCGTTTGTGACCTTTTATGGGTGGCAGCGCACGGAGCGCCAACGCGAAGTGGAGCGCCAGAGCCTGCTCTTTGTCAAAGACCGGTGGTGGGGATTGCGGTGGCGGCCGCTGACCGAACTGGACCCTGCAATCGTCCAACAGGAACTGGCGCGGCAGTATGAGGGGATTCTACAGAGCCAACGCATCGAGGCCACGCGCGAGGATTTCTCCAATCTTATCGGCAGCCGCGAACTGGCCCGCCACATGCAGCAAGCCTACTACCTGCAGCGTCTGGCGGAGCAGGAAGGCTTGACTGTCACGGAGCGGGAGCTGCGCACCATGCTCGCGCAGGCATTCGCAGGACAAACCAGCGATGCAATTCGGCGCCAACTGGCGCAAATGGGCATGACCGAAGAGCAATTGGCCAATGAGTTGGTCTATCGCGAGACTCTGTCGAAGGCCCGCAACTACATTTTTTCCCGCGCCAAGGCCTCGCTCTTTGAACTGTGGCAGGAATACCTCATCGGGCAGGAAAAAATCCAAATCCAATATGTGCGAATCCCCACCGATGATTTTACGGGCAAGGTCACCGTGACCACCGACGCCCTTCGCGCCTACTATGACTCGCACCGTACCGCCTATCGCGTGGGTGACCGTGCCCAGTTCCGCTATGTGGCTATCCGGCTCGAAGACGTGATGCGCGAAGTGCATCCGACCACCGAGGCCCTGACCGCCTACTACGAAAAGCACAAGCAGGAGTTGTTTGCCATCCCCCGCTCGGCCGAGGTTCGCCACATCCTGCTGAAGCTGCCGGCCGATGCCCCCACAACGGCCGTGGCGGCCGCCACACAAAAGATTAATGATCTGGCTGCAAAGATCAAAGGCGGTGCCGATTTTGCCCAACTCGCCGACGAGTTCAGCGAAGACCCGCTCAATAGCGCCGATGCAAAAGACCCGTCCAAAAAACGCGGCGGCCAAATCCTCTCGCCCGTCCGCGAGAATGCCCCCGTCGTCCCCTACGGCGAGGAGTTCAAGCGCGTCGCCCTGACGCTTCAGCCCGACCAAGTCAGCACACCCGTGCGCACCGCCATGGGGTTGCACCTGATCAAGTGCGACAAGGTAACCTCGGCCGGCATCCGCCCGTTTGAGGAGGTCAAAGACGAAGTGACCGAATTGGTGCGCAGCGAAATGGCGGAAAAAGAATTCAACGAGCGCGGCCGCGCTCTCAAAGAGCTGCTGGCCGGACGGTCCTTTTCCAACCTCGATTCGTTTGCCGAAGCGGCCAAGTTACCCGTGGAAGAATCCCCGCTTGTGGACTTGGACGCCGCCCGCATTCCGGGTCTGGGCTCATTCCTCGACGACTTGGACTTGGTCAAGGATCTTATGGAAGGCGAATTCACCGAGGGCGTTCTGCGCAACCGCGAGGCGTATTTCGTGCTCGAACTAAAGAAAAAGGAGCCGGCACATATTCCGCCGTTTGAGAAGGTCATCGAGGCGGTCCGCGAAGACTATGTCACGTCGCAGGCGGCCCAGCTGGCTCATGCGGAAGCCCGCGACCTGTTGCGCCAGTCCAAAACGCTGGACGACCTGAAAAAATTTGCCGAGGCCAAGGGGTACACCCTCGTGCAAAGCGAGCCGTTCACCCGCGAACAGGCCGACCGCGTGCTGCCCGGCCTCGACCCGCTGTTTCGCCATCTGACGCTGGGATACACGGTCGGGACGCTGCATCTGACCACGCAGGGCGACCCGCGAAGCCCCATTGCCTATGTGGTGTGGTATTTTGAGAAGCGCGAGGAGCCGTCGCGCGAGCAATTCCGCAAGGAACTGGCGCAGGTGCGCGCCGAATATCTCATGTACGTCCAGCAGGCCCTGCTCAAAGAATGGCTGCACGACATGCGCCGCACCATTCCCACCAAGATCAATCCGGCCATCGCACGTGAAGAAGGCGAGGCCTCTTCCGGGAATGAATCGCTGTAAGCGCGTTTTGCTCCACTCCGATGACAGCCGTGCATCCGGCAGGGTATTCGGCGGGGCCTGCCGGCAGGAGGGATTGCCATATACCCAAGGTCTCTGCATGCACGCTTTTGCACACTTTTCATTTCAAAGAAAACCTGCCCGCGGCATCCCCATTCCCTCCCCAAAATAAGGTTCGAAACTACGCCCAAAGAAGTGCCTTGTCATGCAGCAGCGAAACATTGACATCACCCCCTCCGCCCCCCAGCCTCTGACCGATCTCGTCTTCTCGGCCAGCACCCGCGGCAGAAGAACCCGGACAGAGACTATCTCAACGCGCTCGAAAAGGAATTGCAGCGCGCGCAAATCGCGGCGCCCCGCAACATCCCCGCTGACGTAATCACCATGAACTCCAAAGTCTGGCTGACCGATTTGACCGCGGGCGGGGAATTCACCCATACGCTTTGCTTTCCCGCCGAGGCCAACCTCAGCCGGAACAGAATCTCGGTTCCGGCCTCTCGCGGAACGGCCCTGTCCGGCTGGCGTGTGGGCGACACGGTCGAATGGCAAGTGCCGTCGGGCCTGCGCCGCATGAAGATCGAAGCCGTGCTCTTTCAGCCCGAAGCTGCCGGACGGTTCGACTTGTAACAACCGGGCCTTTCCCAAAGCGCAGTCGCCTTCGCTCTGTCGGAACGTCCTGACCGGCGATGTGTGCGGGCAACTCTGGGTCGCCATGGGCGGTCGGCTTCAACACACGGCACATTGCCGGCAGACGCAACCGCCTGCCGCCGCTTTTCTTTTCTTACGATCGCCCGGCCAGCGCAATTTCGATCTTCTCCCGCATCGTGCGTGCAATCGAGTCCCACGTCGCTGCGCGCGAGCGGGCGGCATCGGCAAGGCGCGGATCGGGACGGGGGCGGGCCAGTTCGCGCTCACATAATTCGAGAAAGGCTTCGTGCGTCGCGGCCACCGCGACAACATCGCCCCACACCTGTGCCACATCAGGAATGTGCGTCGAGACAACCGGCCGGCCTCCGGCCAGATACTCCGGCGTCTTGGTCGGGCTGATCGAGGCGGTCAGTGCGGTCGCCGCAAACGGCAGCAGGCAGACATCGAACGCGGCCAGATAATCGGGCAGCACCGCGTACTCTCTCGCGCCGAGATAGTGGAAGTTCGAAAGAGTGACCGGCGGAAGCGCCATCCCAACCAATGGCCCGATGAGCACTACCGACCCGCGGGGGAAGCGGCGGCAAAGCGCTTCGAGCAGGTCGAAATCCATGCGTTCGTCCACAGCGCCCCAATAGCCGAAAATGGGATGCGGCAGGCGGGCAACATCAGGAGCGGGCCGGGCGCGTCCATCGAGCGCGCGGCCAAAATGGTCGAGGTCCACCCCGCTGGGGAAACAGTACGTGCGCGGATTGCGGCCTTCTTTGGCCGCCTGAAGCGAGAGCCCGCCGGTAAAGACCACGTCGGCGCGGCGCAACAGCTCACACTCGTGCCGCTCGATGCGGTCCTTGATGCGCTCGGCACGAAAGGCCACAAACGGGTCCATGCAGTCATAGACAAGCGCCTTGTGCGGGATGCGGTCAAGCATCTGGGCCGCAGCCGGATGATAGACCCACAGAAGCAGAGGACGCCGGCAGCGGCGGGTGGCAAGCATGCGCGCGGCCGCTCCAAAAAGTCGAAAATTCAGGTGCTCGAACAGGGGCGAACGGTGCACGCCGGGCAGATAGGGCAGATTGTGCCAGAGCAGTTGGCCGCCGGCTCGCCCGCGCAATTCACGCCGGCGCGCAGAAAGCAACGCTTTCGCCCATTTGCGGGTGGACCACTGACTGAGGTAAAAGACGCGGATGCCCATCGCATCGAACTGCAACATCAATTGCTGCGGGCGCTGAAACAGCGTGGTCTCCCAGCGCAGATGCGAAAGGCAGAGCATGTCATAGTCGGCCAGCGAAACGGTCATTCCCATGTCCAGAGTCGAAAGTAGCGCCACGTTTTCCAGCGGCGCGCGCCTTCCATTTTTCCGGCCATGTGGCCGAGTTCCTTGAACAGAATCAATCGCCACAGACGTTTCGTTGCCGCATCGCGCGCAGCCGCCCAATTCAGCAACGCTTTCCAGAAATGCCGATACAGAACCGGCCGAATCCACAGATGCTTCGACAAGTCGCGACGGCTGAAGCGAAGGGCGTGTTTCAAGTATAATCTTACCTCGCTCAGGCCATACCGATAAAACTGCGCGTGAATATCGCCGGCCCGCTCGCGCTGGCGGTGGGCAATTAGCGCGTGCGGAGCAAAAGTCATGGCAACGCCAATATCCGAAAGCCGCCAGCCAAGGTCCACGTCTTCCGCAGCGGCATCGGCAAAGTCTTCGTCGAACCCCCCGACGGCCTCAAGTGCCTCGCGGCGGAACAGCGCGTTGGCGGTGATGATAAATGGAAATGGCAGGAGCCGGCCGGCGACAGCAGCCGATTGGTCGAGCACCGCTTCGCGCGCGCAAAACTCGCCGACCACCGGATCGCGGCAGATGGACAGAATGCGCCCGCCCACCGCCGCACACTTTTCCCGCAGCGCCGCCGCCGTCAGATGCTTCAGCCACAGGGGATGCACCGCGCAATCGGCGTCGGTCATGGCGATCCATTCGGTGCGGGCGGCGGCAACGGCGCTGTTTCGGGCGGCGGCCGCGCCGCGCTTGGGCTGCTTAACCACGCGCGCACCGAGCTTTTGGGCAATCTCCGCGCTTCGGTCGGTCGAACCGTTGTCGGCAACAATAATCTCCATGCGGTTGCGCGGATAGTCGAGTGCACGCAGCGATTCGAGACATCGCCCCAGAACCGCTTCGCCGTTCAGCACAGGAACAACAACGGCAACGGTCGGCCATTCCGGCGGTTCGGCGGGGGCGGGGCAATCAAGCAGCCACGACGGCGGCGGCTCGCATTCGGCGGCGGCCGTTGCTTCTGCGCGACTGCGGAGCCGGCGCACATAGCCGACACTCCAGCGCGCAGCCAGCAAGTAGGCGGGAACAAGGACGGGGCGTGTGGCGGCGTCGAGCAAAGCGATGAGAGCGGCTCGCAGACTCATCAGTGTTCCTGCGGGTTCACATTGTATGGCTCGGCTTCGCCAGCCGCACGGTACAAAACCGCCGGCCGGATTCCCCAGCAAGGGTCCACCGGGCCGATGCCGCCGCCGATCGCAAGACCGTGCCGGATGGCCTGATGCACAAAGGCGATGGCCCGTTCGACGGCCTCGACCGGCTCGCAATCGAGGGCGAGAAAAGCGGTAATCGCCGCCGACAGCACACAGCCGGTGCCATGCGTGTGGGGCGAGGCACTGCGCGGCGAAACGAACTCCCGGAAGGTTTTTTCGCGTGAATCGAACAAACAATCGGTCACGTGTGCACCGTCCGGCAAATGACCGCCTTTGACCAGCACATAGCGCGGCCCCATTTCGGCGATGGCCTCTGCGGCGCGGTGTTGCGAGTCGCGGTCGGCAACATTGAAACCGGCGAGACGTGCGGCTTCCGGTGCGTTGGGCGTAACGATCAAGGCGCGCGGCAGGAGGGCGGTAAGATATGCACCGAGCGCATCGTCGGCCAGAAGCGGCGCGCCGTGTTTGGAAAGAAGCACCGGGTCCACGACCAGCCGCTCGATGCCGTGGCGCTCGGCGGCGCGGGCCACGGCAAGCACAATCTCACGGGTGGCCAACATGCCGGTCTTGGCAGCATCGGCGCCAATGTCCGACAGGACGGCGGTGATTTGCTGCTCGACGAAATCAGCAGGAACAGCGTGAATGCCCGCCACGCCCTGCGTGTTTTGCGCGGTGAGAGCGGTAATGGCCGAAACCCCGAAGACGCCAAGCGCTGCAAAGGTCTTAAGGTCAGCCTGAATGCCGGCTCCGCCACCGGAATCGCTGCCGGCGATGGTCAAAGCGCGCGCAATCGTTTTCTCAGTCATGGCGACGGCTCCCTGATCGAGTAAAGAAACCCGGCAAAATGCAGAAATCAATGACAGACTGGGCAATGGGCGGGACGCTTTTGTCCCGGCCTTTGTCAGTGCTGCAAGATCGAGACAAGAGCGTTCCGGCCACCGTCTGTCCGCAATGAAATAAACCGTAACCCCAACCCGCCTACATCCTGCAGCAAGGTTTCGGAATTAAGCAAAACGAAACCTTTGCCGATTTGCGATTCTCTGTAAGGCGATCTTTTGAATGATCGGATATGGCGAAAAAAATTCGCACAGGCAGATTTTTAATCTTGACGTGCCAAGGTTCATCCGCATTAAAGTTACCCTTGTGTGACAAGCGGCAGTTTGCGCTGAGCACGCAAACAGTGTGTTGCCGTTGTTGTCATGCTTCTCCCCCCGGCCGCAAATGCCGTGGGAAAGGCTGTTGAGTCGCCCTGATCCTGTTCGTGAAGACGCTGTAGAGCGGAACCGGTCGTGCGCCGACCGGTTGACAACGTTGAAGCACCAGCAGAAGGCCTGAACCATGGCAATCGAATGGGGCCGGTCGCCCTACGGTATTTCTTCAATTCCCGGTGACGAGCGACTTGACTTGGGACGCCGCGAGGCGGACTTGGTTGAGTTTTTGCGCGAAGCTGCGCGAGGGCAAACCGGCGGCGGGCTCATTGGCGGCATGCGCGGCTGCGGCAAGAGCGAATTGATCCGTTCGGCTCTGGCCGGACCGTTGTGCGACGATCCGTCGGCCGTTTTTTTCTCCTACTGCCTTCAGCCGTATCAGCTGGACCTGTTCGATCTGGCCCGAAGCTGTTTCAACACGTGGCTCGGCCAATTCCGTCTGGCAGACGAGGGTGCGGAAGCGGATTTGCAGGCGTGTATGGACGCTTGGCACAGCGACGCGCCGCAGTGCGCGCGGTGCCGCCGGGCCGCCCTGCGCGAAATCTGCAAGGCCGCAGGTCGCGCGTGGAACCGCCGTGATGCGATCGAGTTGCTGACCTTTCTGGTGCACTTCCCCGACTATATGACAGAAATCCTCGGCGACCGATGCTGTGTCATGATTTTCGACAATGCGCGATATTTGCCGTCCGTTCATGTGGAAAACCGGCCGGTCCCGTTGCTTCGCCATCTAGTTGCCCGGCTGGAGTCGCCGACCGCGCCGGTCTTCTTGTGCGACTCGCCCGTGGCGCTGCGAAACCTGCTTGGCCCCCAGTCGGCCTCCGAGCATCTGGCCGTACACGAGATTCGGCCGCTCGATGCGCACGAGGCGCTGGCGGCCTTTCAGCATCTGTGCGATCAGCTGGGCGTGCCCATGAGCGTCCGGCCCGTTGAGCGAAGTCTTCCCCAGCTGGGCGGCCTGCCGCTGTATCTGCACAATGTGGCACGGCGGGCCAGTCTCAGCGAGACCGCGCTCGACTCGACGGCACGCTTCGGCGAGGTTTATGCGCAGGAAATCCGCGAAGGCGCGATTCATTGGTATTGGCGGGCACAATTCTCCGTCCAGTTTCCAGAACCGGCCGGGCGGCAAAAGGCCGTCGAGTTGTGCGCCCGGCTCGCCGAGGCACACCCCCAGCGGATTGCCGGCGAAGACCTTGAAAAAAAGATCGGGCTCGACCGCCGGCAACTACAAACGATGGCCGGTACGTTACAGTTGCTCGGTGCGGTGGAACAATCGTTTGGAACTTTCGGTCTTACCGATGATCCAGTGCTCCGGGACGTTGCCGCTGTGCTGGCATGGGAGGACAGCGCTACCCTCTCAAACGCCGAGGTGCTGCGCCGTCTGGCCGCCCGTCGCGTGCAATGCGCCGCAACCCCGCCGCTCGAAGCGGCGGTCTCCGAATTTCTGGCCCGCTTGCAGCCGTTGCTCGAAGCCTTTCGCGGCCAGTATGTCCCCGCCGAATGGTTCCATTATCATGAGGACTATGCACCGGTGGTTGCAAACGGCCAGCGCAACGGAGTGGGCTCGTCGGCCACGATGGTTCGGCTGCCGTTTATTACGGCTGTCGCCCGCGTACACCCGGACTTGCCGGCCAACGGTGAGGGCATAAGGGAAAAATGTATCATCTTTTCCGCGCGGGGTTTTCGCGACCCCCAAATGACACCGGGCAATGAAACGCAATGGATGGTGGTGGTTTGGCCGGCATCCGGCACGCTGGGGGTGGACGAGGTCGTGCAGTCGCTCGAATTGCGCAACTGCCTCGAAGCCCAAAGCGGCCTGCCCGTGCGCCACGTATGGCTGATTGCGCGCGGGCGGCTCACACGCGCTGCCCGCCAGATGTGCGCACAATCACGCTTGTTCAGCGGCAACATGGATATGGTTCAGTTCCTCGCCGCCCAAATTCTCTCGGCAGATTCTCCATGGCGCGGGGCGGAAAACGGTCCGCCTGCCTTGCCCGATAAAATCGTGGTCAATGCCAACTGTGGCGAAAGCGGACCGATCCAAGTGGAGCTGACTCTGACCGTCGGAGGCGCACCGGAGCAAGCGGCAGCCGAGGCCGTGGGCGAAGTGGCGCGCGCGGCCGGTCTCATGCCTTTGCAGACCGCCCGGATGAAACTGGCTGTCCGCCAGGCCGTGCTCTACCTCGCAGAAGCCTCGGACGACGCTGCCGACACCATTCGTTTGCGCTGCGCCGCCCTGCCCACCGGCGTTGAGGCGGTGATTGCGGGACGGCCGAGCAAGGCCAAGTTGGGCGAGTCGGCGGTGGGTTTTGCCGCGGCCCAACAGCGCCTGAAGAACTTGAGCCAGTTTTCCGATGCCATGAACATTCGTTCGATGCAAAATGAAACGGAGATTGTATTGTTTTGCCGGCGCGAAGGCGCAGGCGACAGGGCACAAGCAGACGGCTCCGAGTAAGAGATTCTCGACCGGCCTGTTTTTCTCCACGTGTCGGCAGGCCGATAGGCACATACACGGAGGTATCTCGCCGGTGGTACTGCAGTCCGCACACGCAGAAGAATCCCGTCCGGCCCCGGCAGCGGTCGAAACGGTGCGAATGTTTGGTCCATCCGACGTGCGCGAAGTGCATCGCATCCTGTTGTATTTTCAGTCGCTGGCTGATCTCAGCCGGGAAATGAATCCGGCAACACAGATTCGGCGAACCTTGGACTCGGCCGTCGCAGCAATGGCCGAGGCCTTTGGGCTGAAGCATGCCATGCTTCTGGCTATTCATGACAGCGGCGGCCAGTTGCTGCCCGCGGCCGGTCGCGGCGTTTCGCTCGAAGGCCGGCCGCCGCTGGTGCTTTCAGATTCCGCCCGCCAAGAGCTGCTTCGAAAACCGCGCCCGATTCCCTTTCGCCTGCTGCCGGTTGACTGCAATGCTTGGCTGGAGAATGCGGCTAGCCCATCCCGGACCGCAGACCCGCGCTCGGCCATCCCCTTGGTAACTGCCGGCGAACTGGTGGGACTGTTTCTCTTTGAAACCGCGGGCGATGGCAATACCCATGCCCCCGCGTCAAACGACCTGCTCTGCGGGATGTGCCAGAATCTTGCCGTGTATCTCTATAACCAAATCGTGCTAAGCCAGCTGACGGAAAAGCGCCGCGAACTCGAACAACTGGCCGCCTCGATCAAAGAACTCTACCGCCAAGCGGTCATGGCCTTTCTTGCGGCCATAGACATCAAGGACGGCTATACGAACTGTCTCTTA